>NZ_JTKZ01000644.1:0-5195 GCF_000799035.1 Delftia sp. ZNC0008 | reverse complement strand
CCGCGTAGCGCGGTGGGCAGGCTGACCTGCTCGCGCTCGGCCAGGCTGCGCGCGGAAATCAGCCTGTCGCCGGGGCGCAGTGCGCCGCAGGCCAGCGTCTGGCGCAGGGACTGGGCAATGCGGCGGTACTGCGGCAAAGGGTCTTGGGAAGTGGGCATACCGATCTGTGCAGGGTGGTTTTCTTGGATTCTGCTTATACAGCCGTTCGCCGTGCGGATTTATCGTTGCAGCCATCAAGCAACCCGAGGAATCCCATGCAAGCCAGCAATTTCGATCTCCAGACCTACTTCCGCCGCATCGGCTTCGGTGCCGGGGACTCCGCCCGGGCCGATGCCGCCACCTTGCAGGCGCTGATGCGACAGCAGTTGTTCGCGGTGCCTTTCGAGAACCTGGACGTGCAGGCCGGCAAGATCGTCTCGCTGGTGCCCGAAGACATTGCGGGCAAGATCCTCGGCGGCGCCCGGGGCGGCTATTGCTACGAGGTGAACGGCCTGTTCGCCATGGCGCTGCAGGCCCTGGGCATTGCCTACCGCTTTGTCGCGGCACGGCCCATGTTCTATCCGGCACGCCGGCCCCGCACCCACATGGCCCTGGTGGCCGAGGTCGAGGGACGGCGCTGGCTGTGCGACCTGGGCTTTGGCAGCTACGGCATACGCGCCCCGATGGCCCTGGACGTGCTGGACACCGATGTCCGCCAGGATGGTGACACCTTCCGCCTGAGCCTGGACGACCAGGGCGAGTACCTGCTCCAGGCGCGCGTGGACGGCGAGTGGGCCAACCAGTACGCCTTCAATCTGTCGCCTCAGGAGTGGGTGGATTTCGCCCCCGCCAACTACCTGAACTCCACCCACCCCGATGCCATCTTCGTGCAAAAGCGGGTGGTGGTGCTGCACCAGCTGGCAGGCCGCATGATCCTGGTGGGCGACGCGCTCAAGACCATCACGGCCAGCGGCACCGAGACCAGGCAGCTGGCGCCTGATGAAATCCAGGACGTGCTGGGCAGCCTGTTCGGGCTGGCGCCCGAGCGCCAGGCGGCTGCCGTGTGCTGACGCGCTAGAGCGTGTTATGCCGGGCAGGTCGAATCCCGCTCGATCAGCTCGAACCCCAGGTCGAACGCCGAGCGCCCGGCACTCTGGCCCTTGCAGCGTGCCAGCACCAGTTCGGCGGCCAGGCGGCCTATGCCCGGCCCGTCCACATGCACAGTGGTCAGCGACGGCAGCAGGTGGGCCGCGAAATCAGCATTGCCGAAGCCCGAGACGGCCAGGTCCACGGGCACGCGCAGGCCGCGCGCCTGGGCCTCCACCAGAATGCCGTGGGCCAGCATGTCCGAGCTGCAGACCACGGCCTGCAGATCAGGCCGCTGCGCCAGCAACTGGCCCAACGCCTGGCGGCCCAGCTCCAGGCTGCCGGGCGCGGACACGGTGACCGTGGGCACCTCGCGGCCCCAGGCTGCAAGAAAGCCCTCGCGCCGCTGCTGGGCCCGGTGGTCGCTGCCCGTGGCCATGCCCACGCGCTGCAGGCCGCGCGAGAGGAAATAGCCGGCCAGCGCGCTGCCCACCTTCAGGTGGGAGAAACCCACCACCATGTCCAGCGGCCTGTCGCTGAAGTCCCAGGTTTCCACCACGGGAATGCCGGTCCTGCGCAGCCGCTCGCGCGCCTTGTCGGACTGCACAAGGCCCATCATCACAATGCCGTCGGGCTGGCGCCCGATCATGGCGTTGAGCACCTCCTCCTCGCGCTGCTCGTCGTAGAAGGTCTGGCCCAGCAGCAGCTGGTAGCCCTCCTGCGCCAGCGCTGCCGTCAGGGACTGCACCGTGGGCAGGAATTGCGACACCGACAGCGCAGGCACCACGCCCGCCACCATGCGGCTGCGCCTGGACTTGAGCCCGCCCGCCAGCAGGTTGGGGATGTAGCCCGTGGCCTCCACGGCCTGGCGCACGCGCTCGCGCGTTTTCTCGGAAACGATGGCGGGATTGCCCAGGGCACGCGAGGCCGTGATCAGCGAGACGCCGGCCGCCTCGGCCACGTCGTGCAGCGTGGCGGGCCTGGGAGGTGTGGGTGTGTTCATGGGAAAGCGCGATCGCGGGCAGGCATCGGGGACGGCCATGAAGATAGCAGACCGCCTGCCACGCGCGGCCGGACGGCCTGCCCTGCATCGCAGAAATCGCGATTGACAGCCAAAATGACAACGATATCATTTTGATGAAGCGCAACTCTTTGCATATACAAACTGGCATCGGCGCTTTTTCATTTCGCTAGAAATGACAACGATGTCATTCACAAATCAGGAGACAAGATGAATCACATTCTTCGTGCCACGGCGCTGGCCCTGGCCGCGCTCACCGCCTTTTCTGCATCGGCCCAGGCCTGGCCGGAGCGGCCCGTCACCCTGGTCGTGCCCTTTCCCGCCGGCGGCTCCACCGACCAGGTCGCGCGCGCCGTGGCGCCCAGGCTGGGCGACAAGCTCAGGCAGTCCTTCGTGGTGGAGAACAAGGCCGGCGCCACGGGCACCATCGGCGCGGCCGTCGTGCAGCGCGCGGCAGCGGACGGGCAGACCTTTCTCGTCACCTCGCTGGGCCCGCTGGTCATCGTGCCCCACCTGATCAAGAACCTGCCCTACGACGCGCTCAAGGACTTCGACCTGATCACCGTGGCCGTGCAGTCGCCCAACGTGCTGGTCGTGCCTGCCGCCTCGCCGCACAAAAGCGTGGCCGACGTGGTCGCCCACCTCAAGGCCCATCCGGGCAAGATGAGCTTTGCCTCGGCCGGCCACGGCTCCAGCGACCACCTGACGGCCGAACTGTTCTGGCAGCAGACGGGCACCCAGGGCGTGCACATCCCCTACAAGGGCGGCGCGCCCGCCCATGCCGACCTGATCGGCGGCCAGGTCGATGCCTCGTTCCAGAACATCAATGCCGTGATCCAGCACATCCGGGCCGGCAAGATGCGCGCCCTGGCCGTGACCAGCCCGCGCCGCTCGCCCGTGCTGCCGGACCTGCCCACGCTGGCCGAGGCCGGGGTGAAGAACGTGGAGGTCGCCTCCTGGCAGGCCATCGTCGCGCCCAAGGGCTTGCCGCCTGCGCTGCGCGACAAGGCGCATGCGGCCTTTGTCGAGGCGCTCAACGATCCCCGGGTGCGCGAGCAGTTCGTCTCCATCGGCTACGAAATGGTGGCCGGCACGCCCCAGCAGTTCGCCGAGTTCCAACGCCAGGAATACGCGCGCTGGAAGTCGGTCATCGAGGCCGGAAAGATCAGCATCGACTGATGCCTGCCCCTGTCCTTTTTCCAACCACCGCACTCCCGCAGCCATGACTTCTTCCGCGCTCTCCGAAACCACCAGCCAGGACCGCATCCAGTGGATACGCCTGTCGTCCTGCTACCTCCCCCTGGCCCGGCCCATCAGCGATGCCAAGGTGCTCACGGGCCGCCAAAAGCCCATGACCGAGGTAGCCATGCTGTTCGCCGAGATCCAGACCCGCGACGGCCACCGGGGCCTGGGCCTGAGCTACGCCAAGCGCGCAGGCGGCCCCGGCCAGTTCGCCCATGCCAGCGAGATCGCGCCCACCCTGCTGGGCGAAGACCCCAGCGACATTGCGCGGCTGTGGACGCGCATGTGCTGGGCCGGCGCCTCCGTGGGCCGCAGCGGGCTGACCGTGCAGGCCATCGCGGCCTTCGACGTGGCGCTGTTTGACATCAAGGCGCGCCGCGCGGGGCTGTCGCTGTCCAAGCTGCTGGGCTCGCAGCGCGAATCCGTGCGCTGCTACAACACCTCGGGCGGCTTTCTGCACACGCCGCTCGATGAGCTCAAGCGCAACGCCAGCGCCTCGCTGGAGCGCGGCATAGGCGGCATCAAGCTCAAGGTGGGCCAGCCCGACTGCGCGCTGGACATACGGCGTGTGGAGGCCATGCGCGCCCACCTGGGCGATGCCGCGCCCATCATGGTCGATGCCAACCAGCAATGGGACCGCCCCACGGCCCAGCGCATGTGCCGTGTCTTCGAGGAATTCAACCTGGTCTGGATCGAGGAGCCGCTGGACGCCTACGACCACGAAGGCCATGCCGCGCTGGCCGCGCGCTTCGACACGCCGATCGCCACCGGCGAGATGCTGACCAGCGCCGCCGAGCACGGCGATCTCATACGCCACCGCAGCGCCGACTTCCTCATGCCCGACGCGCCGCGCGTGGGCGGCATCACGCCCTTCCTGCAGATCGCCGCCCAGGCCGAACTGGCCCACCTGAGCCTGGCGCCCCACTTCGCCATGGAACTGCACGTGCACCTGGCCGCCACCTGCGCCAACGAGCCCTGGGTGGAACACTTCGACTGGCTGGAGCCGCTGTTCAACGAACGCCTGGAAATCGCCGATGGCCGCATGCTCGTGCCCACGCGCCCCGGCCTGGGACTGAGCCTGAGCGAGCAGGCGCGGCGCTGGGCGCGCGAAAGCGTGGAGTTCGGGGAGCGGGGTTGAGGGCGGCTGCGAACGGCTGACGGCCTGGGTACCCCCGGTACCTCAGGCCTTTCACATATATTGCTTGGCTAAATGGAGTGGACCGTGGACAGCCAGACCAAGACAGCGGCTGCGCATGCCGGGCCGGGCCAGTCGACCATCACAACCTCAACAGACGAAATTTGGGAGCTGACTTGATGCGCGTGGCCTTGCTTCTTTTGGTTCCAGCCATCGCCGGATGCACCCCCGACACGAATCCCGCAGGTGCCGCTCGCACGCAAGTGCAGCGCGACGTTGAAAGCTATGCCATCGCAAGCTGCCTGGCCCAACAGACTGAGCCCTATCTCAAGGACCAAGGAGATGCCTGGGCATCCGTTGTCGTGCAGCGCATGCACGGGGATATCGAAGTGCTGGCGGGCATTGCCGAACAGGTGCAAAGGGAGAACACCAAGGGCGCCAACGGCGATATGGCCGTCATGCGCGACGAAACCCGTCCCAGGCAGGGCAAGCCATTGCCCGTGCTGCACTGTGGCGAGGTGATCGACCGGCCCGCCGTGCGCGCTGCGATTCAAAAGGCGATTGCGGCACTGCGCCCGTCCTACGAATCCAGGTAGGCCAAGCCGTTTCCCGAAAATCCGGGTTGGAGGCGGGCAACCAGCCCCTACCCTTCCAGCCCGTACTTGCGGATCTTGTCGTGCAGCGTGGTCTTGGGGCTGCCCAGGGCCTCGGCCGTGCGTGCCAGGCTGCCGC
>NZ_JTKZ01000412.1:0-1600 GCF_000799035.1 Delftia sp. ZNC0008 | reverse complement strand
CCGCGTAGAACCAGCAGGCTGCCCAGCAGCAGGGTGTGTAGCAGTTTCATCAGAAGACGTTTTTCCATTGGCGCAGGCCGGCCAGCACGCTGGCTGGGTCCTGCTGTCTCACCTGTGCGTCGAAGCCTGCGGCGGCCGCGGCCACCGCGGATTCGCGCGTTCTCAGAAAGGGATTGATGGAGCGCTCGGTCTCCATCAGGGATGGCAGCGTGGGCCGACCGGCCTCGCGCAACGCCTGACAATGCCGCTGGTAGTGAGCCAGGGTTTCGTTGTTTGGTTCCACGGCCTGGGCAAAGCGCAGGTTGGACATTGTGTACTCATGTGCGCAGCACACCAGTGTATTGCCCGGCAGCGAGGCCAGATCGTCCAGCGATTGCTGCATCTGCTGCGCAGTGCCCTCGAACAGGCGGCCGCATCCCCCGGAAAACAGCGTGTCGCCGCAAAACAGCACGGGCTGTGCCTGTGCCGCCGTGCTGTAGAAGGCAATGTGGCCGCTGGTATGGCCTGGTACATCGATGACCTGCCAGGGGCCGCCCAGTGCCTGCACGGCATCGCCTCCCTGCACGCGCTGAACGGGTTCGGGCAACTGCTCGTAGGCAGGACCCCAGACCTGGGCGCCCGTGGCCTGGTGCAGCTGGGCCACGCCACCGACATGATCGGCATGGTGGTGGGTGACTAAAATGCCCTGCAGCTGCAGGCCCAGCCGGTGCAACGTGGCGAGCACGGGCGCTGCATCGCCGGGATCGACGACCAGGGCCTGCCCGGCGTCATGCAGCAGCCAGATGTAGTTGTCGGAAAAAGCAGGAATGGGCAACAGGTTCATGAGCAGCAAAATTATAGGGATGCATCACTGGACGCAATCTGCCCTCGGCCACTACCTGCTGGAATGGGAGCAGCAGCGCTGCGACGAGGCGGTGGCCGATATTTTCGGCTATCACAGCCTGCAGCTGGGCATGCCCATGCTCCAGGGGCTGCGTGCCAACCGCATGCCGCACCGCTGGCTGGCGCTGGATTCCACGCAGGATGCAGCGCCAGCGGACGGCGCTGCCCCGCTGGAGGTTCCCGTGGCGCTGCTGGCCGATCCCGCCGCGCTGCCATTTCCCGAGGCCAGCCTTGACCTGGTCGTGATGCCCCATACGCTGGAGACCTCGCCGGACCCGCATGCCGTGCTGCGCGAGGCGGCCAGGGTGCTGATGCCTGAAGGCCGCATCGTGGTGTGCGGACTCAACCCTGCCAGTTTGCTGGGCGTGCAGCGGCGTGCCGAGCGTGGCGTGTACCTGCCCGATGTGGGCTGGGGCGTGGGTTACTGGCGGCTGCGCGACTGGCTGCGATTGCTGGCCTTCGAGATCGAGGCCGTGCAATTCGGCTGTTATCGTCCCGCCGTGCAGACGGATCGCTGGCTGCGCCGTTGGCAGTTCATGGACCGCGTGGGACGGCTGGGCTGGCCCATGCTGGGCGGTGTGTACTGCGTGGTGGCCGTCAAGCGTGTGCCGGGTGCGCGCATGCTGGAGCCTGCCTGGCGCGGCCGCGCGGTCGTGTCGGGCGCCACGGTGCCGGTCGCCCGTCGCATGCCGGCACAGGCCGCGCCGGACGGTGATCT
>NZ_JTKZ01000659.1:0-11960 GCF_000799035.1 Delftia sp. ZNC0008 | reverse complement strand
GGTCTTGCCACCCCAGGTCATCGTCACCTTTGGCCCCGCCCCGGTGGCCGTGCCTCTGGGGCCGTCGCACCTGTTTTTAGCCTTGGGCGTGATGCTGCTGGCACTGGTTCTGGCCCGCATGGGCAAGCTGCGCGGTTCAGGCGCCTTGCCGTGCATGGCCGCCTTGGCGGTGGCTGCCGGGTTGTTGGGCATGGATACGGTGCGCGCGCAGCTTCCGCAGCAAACGCTCGATCTGCGCCGCAGCCCCGCAATGCTGCAGATACAGCCAGGTCAGAATAACAGCGTGCTGGTACGCAACAAAACAGGCCATCCCGTGGTGCTGAGAAGCATTGGCCTGGGCGATGACAGTGCCAACGAATACAGCATCACCACGACCATCTGCAAGCCAGGCCTGCGGCTGCAGAACGAGGCGAGTTGCGCCGTGGAGGTGACACACACCACTAGTGGTGGTGGCGGCGGTGGCACCGGAGGAGGCGGCGGCGGTGGTGGCAGCGGTGGCTTTATCGATAACCCGCAAGGTCCTGACGATTTTGCCGACCGCGCCCAAGCGCTGGCCGACGGAGACTCGCGCCTGCCCCCCAGCACGCCCGAGCAACTCGAACAATCCTTCAAGACCGACAAAACCCCCGGCAGCGCCGCGCGCAGTCAGCGCCTGCGGCGAAATCACAGCCTGGTACTGGCGGCCGTCGATCCCGAACCCCGCTGGCACAAAACGCAGATCAGCACCAGTTTTATCGTGGCCGAGCCGGGCGGCAGCTATGCGGTCGAGCTTGCCAGAATCGACCCGGCAGGCCAAAGCCTGGGCCCGTTGCGCAAGGCCGATCAGGCGCGGCTGCGCTTTGAGCTGCGTGTGCAACAAAGCAGCGGCACAGTTGACTACGTGCCCGCGCATACCCACAAAGACTACCTGCGCTGGGACGACGCCAACCCCGGCCGCTTGCGTATCGGCGTGCCAGCCGGCATGCAAAAGGGGCGCCTGCTCATCGGCATTCGTCCCGACCTGGGCGACAAGGGGCAAAACGCCATTGCCGAGCGCTGGAGCGTGCCGTTGGTGGTTGAGGTATGGCCCAGGCGTGCGGGCGTACGGCCGATCGAGGTGGGCCGCATCCTCTACCCGGCCCGTTTCAGCGAAGGCATACAGCCCAGTCCAGGCAGCGCCTTCAGCATGCCCGAGATTGCCGAGCACCTGCGCCAAGCCTATGCCGCGCTGCCGGGCGCAGTCCTGCTCAAGCCGCTGGTAGTGGCGGGCGCCGGCCTGGCCGAAGGCCAGCTGGTGGATGCACGCATTCCGCACCCCGAAGGAGGCAGCTACCCCTACGGCGGCAGGGTGCTGCGCGTGGTGGAGGGCAGTGGCGGACAGCAACTGGCCATTCTGGACTTTGACCTGGCCGCCACCTATGAACTGCTGCCGGGGGACCCGCTGGTGAGGGAAGGGGTCATGCCCGAGTTTGTCACCTACCGCCAGGGGCCGTCGCAGCAGGCCCCAGGGGACATGAGCGAACCCGAACTGGAATACTTTGGCCCCGAGGAGCGCAGCGGCATCAAGGCCCGAGAGGCCTGGCAGGACGGCAATGTACTGGCGCAAGCCAAGATCAGCGTGGCCCCCAGCTGCAATGCCAGCGGCAGCATGAGCCTGACGTTCACCCCCATATTGCAGATTTCGCCGCAGGTTGACGTGGGCATCGAATACACCGTCGCGGCCAACGGTACCAAGGTGGAATGCTCGGCCAAGATCGATGGCGCAACAGATATTGTCTCCTCGCTATCCACGGGGCTGCCACTGGCGCGTCTGGCGTCGCTGGTGGGGATTAAGCTCGAAGCCGGCCCCTATGGCGAGGCCAAGATCGGGCTGACGCCCAAGTCCGACACCGGGGTGGCGGTGTTTTTCAGCCAAACGGGCCAAGTGAGCTATCGCGGCGGCATGGCATCGCCCCAAGTGCAGATGAGCGGCGGTGACGCCGCCAGCGGCAAGGGACTGGACGGCGCGCCCTGGGGGCTGGACGTAGGTCTGGGCAGCGGTGTGGGCGTGGGCGTGGCGCTCAAACTTGAGCCTTTCTCCCTCTTTGGCGGCACCTTTCAGGTGGTGAGCCTGGAGGCCAAGGCCGAACTGGGCATGGGCACGGCGGTGGACAACCGCAATGCGGCGGCGGTCAAGCAGTGGAGCGATGCGTCGAATGCATCGTTCAGCCTCAAGCCCGAGGTCAGCGTGCTGGCATCATCAGGTTTTGTGGATTTTTTGAGCTTCCTGGGGCTGAAGGCCGAGGTGGGCGCAGGCGTTTCCCTCAAGCTCATCGATAGCAAAGTAGAGGCTAACTATGCCATCCAGGAGGTAAAGGATGCAGGCGACGGCACAGGCTCGGTGTCATTCAAAGAACTGACGCTGCCGTCGGTGCTGAAATCCATTTTTGCCGGCAGCACTGCGGGCTATGCCAGCCTGCAGAACAGCTCGGTATACAACGACCCCACCGGCAACATCACCTACGAACTGGACGAATGCGATACCCGGGGCGGCACCATCAGCACGCCGCTGGTGGCCTGCAAGGGCGGCCTGTTTTGCGGCAAGGCCGAAAGGAATGCTGATTTCTGCAAGGCCACCTGGGTGTCGCCGGTGATGGCATCGGCCTATGTGGGCGATACGGCCAGCGCCACGGGCACAGCTGGCACCCAGGGACCGGCAAGCGTCAATGCAAGCCTGGCCGGCTCGCCGCTGCGGCCGGCGCCAGCCGTGCTCACGCTGCCCGGTGGCGGCCGCCAAAGCTTTAGCGCCAGCGCGGCATGCACCGCGCGCGGCGTAACCCAAGGCAAGATACAGCTATCGGTAGGCGGCAAGGTGGCGGATGAGCAGCCGAACACCTTGGTATGCAACTGCGAGCCGGGCAGCAAGGACTGCGACCGCACCTGGGCCTCGCCCCATTTGGTGACGGCCGACGGCCTTGCCTACGACTATGTGGCCAGCGGCGACTACATCCTGGCGCGCGTGCACGATGCCGATGAAGAGCCAGTGCATGGGTTTGAAGTACAGTCCCGTTTTTTGCTTGGCTACGACGTTTCATGGCCGCAGGCGGCAGCCATGCAGGTGGGCAATGATGTGGTGGAAGTGCGGGCAGTTCCGTTCGCTCCAGCGGGAATGGAGTGGGCCGGATATGTCAACACGCTGGAGCTGCATGTCAATGGGCAGCTGTTGGCAAGCCTGAGCGACGACGGCTTTTGGAACGGATTGCGCCGCACACGGGTGCAAAACCTGCCGTCTGGCGGACTGGTCTATTTTGATGATTTTGCCGGACGTGGCGGCGGTGCCTATTGGGTGCCCCGCGCCGTCACGGTGCTGTGGCCGCAGAATGGCCCGTTTGCGGAATATGCGGTCAAGCTATCGACGCCGTATTTTGAACAAGGCACAGCCAAGGCAGACAGCTTTTCGCTGATAGAGGTTCAGATCATCCGGCCGGCGGCGGCGCAGGGCGCGGCCCGGGGCATGCTGGGCAACAACGACGGCAGCCCCGGCAACGACCTTATCCGCCGCAATGGCGAGGTGCTGGCGCATGGCAGCACCTTGAGCTGGACGGCGCTGTATGCGCTGTTTGGCGGCGACTGGCTGGTCAAGCCGCAGGAGTGCTTGTTTGGCAGCGGCTGCATGGCCCAGCCAAGCTTCCCAGAGAAGGCCGTGGTGTTGAGCGACAAGCAACGCACATCGGGCGAAATTGCTTGCGCGGGCTTGAAGGGCTACTACCGCGAAGCCTGCATCCACGATGTGGGCCTGTCCGGCTCCATCGAACTGATCAAGCATTACTACGCCAATACCGCAGATCTGAACGCCATGGCCGACAAGCTGGTGACCCCCGGTGTGGATCTACCGATGTATGTGCTGTCGTCCATGGGCGCAAGAGCCAGCCTCCCGGATTACCCCGGCAGAGGCTTTCGGCAGGCGTACCAGGTGGCGCACCAAAGGGGCAAGGGCCAGTTCATGCTGACGATTCGACCGCCACGCGACGCTTCGGCTTTCTTTAGCGCAGGCAGTGCCGGTGCCTTGAAGCAAAGCTTGGCGGCAATAGACGGTCTGGAGGTTTCGGTGGATGTGCAGTGCGAAACGCCCGACCCTGCCTGGGCGAAATTGGGCAATGCCTGGGCGCGCCATGGTGCCGTACAACTGTGGGCCGTGGACCCACTGTCGGGGTTTGCATCGCGCTTGCTGGGCGAAAAGTCGCTTTTCTGTGGTGACGCAGGCCAGGGCAGCAGGCTGGTAGCGGGGGAAACGCATTCTTTGATCCTGAATGGTGAAGGTGTGCTATGGGTCTGGGGTGGGAACAACCTCGGTCAGTTGGGCGATGGCACGAGCACTGAGCGAAACCGGCCCGTGCAGATGGACATCGCACCGCTGGACGGCAGCAAGGTCGTGGCGCTTGCTACACGCAGCAACCACACTCTGGCGCTCGATAACCGAAGCCGTCTATGGGCCTGGGGTAGGAACTACGCCGGTCAGTTGGGCGATGGCACGAGCATCGATCGAAACCGACCGGTGCAGGTGGACCTTGCACCGCTAGATGGCAACGAGGTCGTGGCAGTTGCTGCAGGCGACAACTTCACTCTAGCGCTCGATGAGCAAGGCCGTCTATGGGCTTGGGGCTGGAACTCCGGTGGTCAATTGGGCGATGGCACGACCATAGATCGAAACCGGCCCGTGCAGGTGGGCCTTGCACCACTGGACGGCAGCAAGGTCGTGGTGCTTGCAGCAGGCGCCGACCATATTGTGGCGAACGATGAGCAAGGCCGTCTATGGGTCTGGGGTCTGAACTCCTACGGCCAACTGGGCGATGGCACGAACGCCTATCGAAACCGGCCCGTGCAGGTGGACCTTGCGCCGCTGGATGGCAGCAAAGTCGTGGAAGTTGCTGCAGGCGGCTCCCACACCCTAGCGCGCGATGAGCAAGGCCGTCTATGGGCCTGGGGTGAGAACTCCTACGGTCAGTTGGGCGATGGCACGACCATAGATCGAAACCGGCCCGTGCAGGTGGACCTTGCACCGCTGGACGGCAGCAAGGTCGTGGCGCTTGCAGCAGGCACCTTCCACACTTTGGCGCTCGATGAGCGAGGTCGTCTATGGGCCTGGGGTTATAACCACGACGGTACGTTGGGGGATGGCACGACCGTAGCTCGAAACCGGCCCGTGCAGGTGGACCTTGCACCGTTGGATGGCAGCAAGGTCGTTGCGTTTGCAGCAGGCAGCTACCACACTTTGGCGCTCGATGAGCAAGGTCGCCTATGGGCCTGGGGTCTGAACTACTCCGGTCAGTTGGGCGATGGCAAGACCGGACGTCGAAACCGACCTGTACAGGTCGATCTTGCGCCGCTGAAGCCGTAGCAGCTCACCCTGGACTCAGAGCAATCGCCTTTGTCTCCCCTCAGGCGCGTGTCCCCCGACATCAACGCCCCAGTCCTCCAAAGCCTGCCTGCAGGCAGCCTGCTGCAAGTGCTGCCCCAGGCCCCGCAGGCCCAGTTCTCGGCCGTGCGCATCAATGACCGGCTGGGCTGGGCCGAGACCCAGTGGCTTTCTCCCCTGACCTCCGCAACCGGCAGCCCCCCATGATCGACCTTGAAATCATCCACCCCGACGGCCGGCGCCAGCCGTTGAGCGTGCCCGATATGTGCTCCATCGGCAAAGGCTCCCAGTGCGAAGTCCGCCTGGACAACTGGCGCCTTGCCAAGGAGCATGCACGCCTTTTCACCAGCCCCTCGGGCGTGCTGATCGACGACGCAGGCAGCTTCGGCGGCGTGCTGGTCAACGGTCAGCGCATCACCGCCCAATACGGCCCTCTGCAAAACGGCGACCTCATCGGCATTGGCCCGTTCCAGTTGCGCATCCTGAACAGCGGTGAAGAGCCGCAAGCCGCGCCTTTTCCTGTACCGGCCGCAGCGCATGCCGCCACCACAGCGCCCATGCAGAGCACACAGGACACGGCGCTGGCAGTGCCTGCCGACGCGCCCGAGCCTGCGGCAGCCGAGCCCGGGGAAGCCCACTTTCAGGCGCTGCAATTCGAATGGCGCAAGCGCCTGCACACCAAGCTCATCGACACCATGGACCTGCGCCGCCATGACGTCTCCAGCATGTCCGACGAACACCTGCGCGCCGAGGCGGACCGGCTCATCGCCAGAACGCTGCAGGACATGGACGACGAGATACCGGCCCAGCTGGACCGCAACGCGCTGCGCAGGCAGGTTCTGGACGAGGCCGTGGGGCTGGGGCCGCTGGAGGAATTGCTGGCCGACGAAACGGTCAGCGAAATCATGGTCAACCGCTTCGACGAAATCTATGTCGAGCGCGCGGGGCGCCTGCAAAAGCATGCCCTGAGCTTCACCAGCGATCGCGCCGTCATGGGCGTGATCGAGCGCATCGTGGCACCGCTGGGCCGGCGCATCGACGAATCCTCGCCCATGGTCGATGCACGGCTCAAGGACGGCTCGCGCGTCAACGCCATCATCGCGCCGCTGGCGCTCAAGGGCTCCACGCTGACCATCCGCAAGTTCGCCAGGCGCAAGCTCAATGCCGCCGACCTTGTGCAGTTCGGCGCGCTCAGCCCGGCCATGGCCGACTTCCTGCGCATCTGCGTGGAGGCCCGCAAGAACATCATCGTCTCGGGCGGCACGGGGTCTGGCAAGACCACGCTGCTCAACATCCTGTCCAACTTCATCCCGTCCGGCGAACGCGTGATCACCGTCGAGGACGCCGCCGAACTCAAGCTGGCCCACGAGCACCTGATCAGCCTGGAGTCGCGCCCCGCGAATGTCGAAGGCAAGGGCGGCGTGCCCATCCGAGAACTGGTGCGCAACACCCTGCGCATGCGCCCGGACCGCATCGTGGTCGGCGAATGCCGCGGCGCCGAGGCGCTGGACATGCTCCAGGCCATGAACACGGGCCATGAGGGATCTCTGACCACGCTGCACGCCAACACCCCGCGAGACGGGCTCGCCCGGCTGGAGACCATGGTGCTGATGGCCGGCATGGAACTGCCCTTGGCGGCCATACGCGAGCAGATCGCCAGCGCCGTGGACATCATCGTGCAGCAGACCCGCTTTGCCTGCGGCACACGCCTGGTCACCCACATCTGCGAAGTCAGCGGCATGGAAAGCGGAAAGATCCAGCTGCAGGAGCTGTTCCGCTTTGCCAACAAAGGCTATGCCGCCCAGGCCAACGGCCTGGCCAAGGTGCAGGGCCTGTTCACCGGCTGCGATGTCGTTCCCCACTTCTACGACGAACTGCGCGCCAGCGGCCATGCGCTGGACCTGGATATCTTCCGTCCGGGCTCCGAGAGCGCGGACCTGCATGCCGGAGAGCGGCCATGAGCGGGCTCTCGCCAGACACCGTCCTGGCCCTGATCACGGCCGTGGTCGCCCTCTGCGTCGGTCTGCTGACATGGCTGGCCTTGGACCTGGGAGGCTCCACGCTCAGGCGCTACCGGGCCGGCTTCACGGAGCGCGCCGGCTTTCAGGCCGCGGAATTCTTCCTCTTCATCGACCCGCGCAAACTCTTCCTGGCCAATCTGGCAGTCATGTCGCTGGGCGGCGTCCTGGTGTGGCTGGTCAGCGGCAGCCATCTGCTGGCGGTGCCCGCCTTCTTCGCGCTGGGGCTGCTGCCCCGGCTGCTGTACCGGCACATGCGCAAGCGCCGGCTGCGCAAGTTTGAAGAGCAGTTGCCCGATGCGCTGATGATGCTCAGCGGGGGCCTGCGCGCTGGCCTGGGCCTGAGCAGCGCCATCGCCCAGCTTGTGGCCGAGTCCCGCCCGCCACTGAGCCAGGAGTTCTCGCTGATGCTGCGCGAGCAGCGCCTGGGCGTATCCCTGGAACAGGCGCTCAACCACCTGAGCCTGCGCGTGCCCACCCAAAGCACGGTGCTCATCACATCGGCCATGCGCATCGCCAGCGAAACCGGTGGCGGCCTGGCGGAAACCATGGAGCGCACCGCCTCCACCGTGCGCAGCCGGCTGCAAATGGAAGCCAAGATCGGCTCCCTCACCGCCCAGGGAAAGCTGCAGGCCTGGGTCGTCGGCGCCCTGCCACTGGTCCTCATGCTCATCCTCGACCGGATGGAGCCTGAAGCCATGTCCATGCTCTGGCACTCCCGCGTGGGCTGGGGGGCGCTGGCCGTGATCGCCTGCTTCGAGGCCATGGGCATCTATGTCATCCGAAAGATCGTCGCCATCGACGTCTGAAGGCCGCACCATGGACTCCAACACCGTGATACTCGCCCTGATCGCTGTGGCAGCCGGACTCAGTGCTGCCCTGGTGGCCTGGCTCCTGGGCCACTCGATGAGCAGCGTTCCCGCCGAGGACCGCAGCTACAAGGATCCGCCGCCACTGGCCCTGCGCATGGTCTGGTGGCCCATCCAGTGGATCAGCCACCACCTGTCGCCCCGGCTCGGAACGGGCAGAACCGCGCAAGCCGTGCAATTGCGGTTGCGACAGGCGGGACTGGACTATGCGCTCAGTCCTGCGCAGTTCATCGCCAGCCGCATCGTCGGCGCCGGGGTGGCCGCGCTGGCGGCCTGGTGGCTGGTCTCCAGCTTCGACGGCCTGCCCCGGGGCGCCGATGGCGGTACACGCCACATCGCCCTGCCCATCTATCTGCAGGCCATGGCCGCAGGCGCACTGCTGGGCTGGACCTACCCCGCCATCTGGCTCAGGGATCGC
This sequence comes from Delftia sp. ZNC0008, assembly GCF_000799035.1. Taxonomy (NCBI): domain Bacteria; kingdom Pseudomonadati; phylum Pseudomonadota; class Betaproteobacteria; order Burkholderiales; family Comamonadaceae; genus Delftia; species Delftia sp. ZNC0008. The sequence goes on along the minus strand of NZ_JTKZ01000659.1, from coordinate 3,281 downwards.
ATCGCCGTGCGCCGGCGCGAACTGCTGCGCATGCTGCCCTTCTTCCTGGACATCATCACGCTGTGCGTGGAAGCCGGCCTGAACATGCAGGGCGCCATGACCCAGGCCGTGGCCAAAGGCCCCCAGGGACTGGTGCGCGACGAATTCCAGCGCGTGCTGCGCGACATACGCGCCGGCAAGGCGCGTGCCGAAGCCCTGCGCGGCATGGCCGAGCGCCTGAACGAACCGAGCGTCGCCAACTTCACCTCCGCCGTGATCCAGGCAGAGAGCATGGGCATGAACCTCGGCCCCGTGCTGCGGGCGCAGGCCGATCAGCGCCGCTCCGAACGCTTCATGCGCGCGGAAAAACTCGCGATGGAAGCGCCCGTGAAGATGCTCTTTCCACTGATCGCCTTCATCTTTCCCTGCACCTTCATCGTCTTGCTGTTCCCCATAGCGATGAAGCTGCTGAACTCGGGACTGTGATGCAGATGCCGCCCTCCCCCTTCCTGGTGCGCCAGGCCTGCGGCTTCTGGCAGCGCCTTGCCGGCCTCATGGGCCAGGCCCAACCCGCCGCCCGCTGCGCATTGCTCATCGCGCGCTGCACCAGCGTGCACACCTGCTTCATGCGGCAGGCCATCGACATCGTCTACCTCGACCGGCAGGGCCGCATCACCGGCCTGCGCCCTGGCGTTGTCCCCTGGCGCTTCAGCCGGGGCGAACGCGGCAGCAGGCATGTGCTGGAGATGCGTGCAGGTGCCATCGCCTGCCAGGGCCTGGTGCCGGGCATGCAGTTGCAGCCCTGGCCCATCGAAGGTGCCGGGGCTGCGCTGAACGTCTGCGCCTTCACCCCTGACGGGTCCAACTCCTAATGCAACGCCGAGGAGGTGCCCACACAACGCATTGCCCAGAACACACCAAAGTGAATTGCCAGCCGGCCCTGCCGGCCTTCCTCCACTACGCATTGAAAAAACCGACGGACATGCACCATCCATCCATCACCTCTCCCACAGACCACGGTGCCACGCACACGCGGCTGACATACCCAGCATCCTGGCTGCTGGCCTGCGCCGCTGGCCTGGCCCTGACCGCCTGCGGTGGCGGCTCCGGCAACGAAGGCGGCACGGGAGACCCAGGCCCCGGAGGCACCACCAGTTCCGGCGTCTTCATCGCCCCCTCAGGCCCGCTGTGCACCAAACTCAGCAGCACGGGCAACTGTCTGCAACCCACCTCATCGGCCATTGAGGAGTCTGACCTGATCAAACTCATCATCGACCCCGACAAACAAACGCCGCTGATCGATTTCAGCGGCATGGGTGTGATCCACAACACCACACTCACCTATAGCCAGCAGCCGGGCCAGGCCATCGAAAGCAGTTTCATCTACAGCTCCTACGGCATGGCAAGGCGCGACTTCCAGGTCGGGCGCAACACCTTCATCGTGCAGGGCAGGCAGTACCCGCAGGTCACGCACTACCCGGAGGCGGGCCAGAGCCACTACAAGAACATCAGCGGCGATGCAGGCGTCATCTTCCTCGTAGGACCACCGGACCAGCATGAGGAAGGCATCTGGGGCACCACCTTCTCGGAAGGCCAGAACCTCAGCATGGTCGGCCGCATGCCCAACATGCGCAGCGAAAACACCATCTGGATTTCCGCCATCAGACTGCTCACCGACCAGAGCCAGGCGCCGAGCGAGCCGACCGTGACCTATATCGGCAGTGTCAGCACGCTGGCCGGCACGGCACAACGGCTGGACCCGTACACCACCGACATACTGGACACCGGCGTCAACTACGAGGCGGAATTCAATACCGCCACGGGCAAGCTCACTGGCGTGAAGATCGACCACATGGATCCCGTCAGCCGGAGGCGCACGGTGATGGAGGTGCCCGAACTGACGTTTGTGAACTCGCAGTTGGTCCCTGACTCGCGCAGCCAACGCATCAACGTCGTGCTGGAAGGCCCTGCGAGCGACGTCCGCGCAGATGCCCCCCGGCCCGACACACCCCTCACCCGGCAGGACTACACCCTCGATGGCCTCGAAGGCGAAATCACCGGCAAGCACGCCGAGATCATCCACATCCTCGGCGCTGGCCCCCAGGGCACCATGCAATTGATGCTGATGCGCAAGGACAAGGCCGGACCGGACGTGCCCATCCACATCCCCCTGCCACACCCAAACAGGCCCTGAAGCATGGCCAGCGGGTGGATACAAGCCCGTCCGCTGGCCGCAAACCTGCAGGCATCCTCATGCGCCAGAGCACCTCATACCGCAGGCCGCGCCAGCGCGGCAGCGCCATGGTCGAGTTCACCGTGGTCGGCCCCATCATCACCCTGCTGGGGCTGGCCCTGCTGCAGTACGGCCTGGTTTTCTTCAACAAGAACCAGATCAATCACGCCAGCTTCATGGCCGCCCGCGCGGGCACCATGGCCCATGCGCGCATGGACGATATCCGCGAGGCCTATCTGCGCGCCATGGTTCCGCTGTATGGCGGTGGCAGCAACAGCACCGAACTGGCGGATGCCAAGACAAAGGCCAAGGCCGACCTTGAAGGCCACCTGCGCATCGACCTCATCAACCCCACGCGCGAGAGCTTCGACGACTGGAGCGCTCCACACCTGAAGCAGAAATACGGCGTGCGAGCCATTCCCAACGCCGGCCTGGCACACCGGGACAAAAACATAGGCAACAAGTCAGGCCAGAGCGTGCAGGACGCCAACCTGCTCAAGATCCGCGTCACCCACGGCTACGAACTCAAGATCCCGCTGGTGCGCGGCATCTACCAGCACTACCTGCGCTGGCTGGACGACGGCAGCGACCCCTTCCACACCGAACTCATACGGCACGGACGGCTGCCCATCGTCGCGCAGGCCACCTTGCACATGCAAAGCGACGCTATGGAAAGCGATGCCACGGTATCCATCCCCGACACAGGCAACAAGGGCAATCCGCAGGACCCAGGCCAGCCCGATACATCGGAACCCGGTGAACCGCCCGATTGCGAAACCGTGGGCTGCACCACGGTCGGGCCGCCGGGGCCGGGCGATGAGGGTGAAGAAGACGGTGACGGTGACGGAGATGGAGATGGAGGCAATGAAGGCGATGGCGATGGAAACGACAAGGATTGCAAAGGGGCCGAATGCCCCAGTTGCGAGGGGAAAGCATGATGCTCACTAGGACGTACCTCATTCAGTTGCTGCACAGCGCCCTGCTGTGCCTCGCTGCACTGCTGGCCCAGGCCACGCCCACCCTGGCGACTGCCGCCCCCAACCTGGGCGGCGGCTCCAGCAAATGCGAC
>NZ_JTKZ01000924.1:0-2311 GCF_000799035.1 Delftia sp. ZNC0008 | reverse complement strand
CCGCGTGGCTGCTGGCCGCCGCCACGGGCGCCGTGTCGCTGCGCACGCGCGGCGTGTACTTCATCATGATCACGCTGGCCTTTGCGCAGATGCTGTTCTATATCTTCATCTCGCTGCGCCAGTACGGCGGCGAGGACGGGCTGAACCTGCCCGGCCATTCCGTGCTGCCCGGGCTGGACCTGGGCCACGACGTTTCTTTCTACTACGTGGTGCTGGCGCTGTTCGCGGTGCTCATGGCCTTGTTCGGCCGGCTGGTGGATTCGCGCTTCGGCAAGGCGCTGCAGGGCGTGCGCGAGAACGAGTCGCGCATGGAGTCGCTGGGCTACCCGGTCTATCGCCTGAAGCTCGTGGCCTTCGTTCTTAGCGGCGCGGTGGCGGGGCTGGCGGGCGCGCTGCTGGCCAACCACAACCTGTTCATCTCGCCCAGCCTCATGCACTGGACCCAGTCGGCCAACCTGCTGATCATGGTGCTGGTCGGTGGCGTGGGCCTGCGCTGGGGCGGCGTGGCCGGCGCCGTCGTCATGCTGACGCTGGAGGAAGTGCTTCGCATGTGGACCGAGTACTGGCACCTGCCGCTGGGCCTGCTGCTGCTGTGCGTGGTGTTCGGCGCGCCACGCGGCCTGACGGGCCTGTGGTCCGCACGCGGGAGGCAGGCATGAGCGGCGCGGCCACACCTATCTCCATCTCCACCCCGGCCCTGGAGGCCAAGGGCCTGGTGCGCCGCTTTGGCGCGCTGCTGGCCACCGACCATGTCTCGCTGTCGCTGGCGCCTGGCGAGATCCATGCGCTGATCGGCCCCAATGGCGCGGGCAAGTCCACGCTCATCCATCTGCTGTCGGGCACGCTGGCGGCCGACGCCGGCACCCTGGCACTGGCCGGGCGCGACGTGAGCGCGCTCAACGCCCACCAGCGCGTGGCGGCGGGGCTGTCGCGGTCGTTCCAGATCACCAACATCTTCAAGCAGTCCAGCGTGCTGGACAACCTGGTGCTGGCCGTGCAGGCGCATGCCGGCAGCAGTTTCCGCTTCTGGCGCCCGCGCGCGGCCGAGGCTGCGCTCTACGAGCAGGCGCGCGAGCTGGCGCGTGAATGCGCCATCGACGCCAGCCTGCTGCAGCGCTCCGCAGGCACGCTGCCGCACGGCGAGCAGCGCAAGCTGGAGTTCGCGCTGGCCCTGGCCGCGCGGCCTGGTGTGCTGCTGCTGGACGAACCCATGGCCGGCATGGGGCCTGATGAAACACTGCGCCTGACCGAGCTGATCGAATCCCTGCGCGGCCGCGCCGCCATGCTGCTGGTGGAGCACGACATGCAGGCCGTGTTCCGCCTGGCCGACCGCATCTCCGTGCTGGTCTACGGCCGCATCATCGCCACCGGCACGCCCGACGAGATACGTGGCAACGCCGATGTGCGCCAGGCCTACCTGGGAGACGAAGAAGTGAAGGAGGGCGCGTGATGCTCGAAATGCAGGCCGTGCAAAGCGGCTACGGACCCAGCCAGGTGCTGTTCGGCGTGGACCTGCGCATCGAGGCAGGCCAGGTCGTCACCCTGCTGGGCCGCAACGGCATGGGCAAGACCACGCTGCTTCGCACGCTGCTGGGCCAGCTGCCCCTGCGCGCTGGCCGCATGGTGTTTGCCGGGCAGGACATCGCCGGCTGGGCCACCGACCGCATCGCCCGCGCCGGCGTGGCCATCGTGCCCGAAGGCCGCCAGTGCTTTCCCAACCTCACGGTGCGCGAGCACCTGACGGCCTTTGTAGCCCATCGCAATTCGGGCAGTCCCGGCGCGGCCGAGCCCTGGACGCCCGAGCGCGTGTTCGCCCTGTTCCCCCGCCTGGGCGAGCGCGCCTCCAACATGGGCAACCAACTGTCGGGCGGTGAACAGCAAATGCTGGCCATAGGCCGCGCCCTGGTCACCAACCCGCGCCTGCTCATCCTGGACGAAGCCACCGAGGGCCTGGCCCCGCGCATCCGCGAAGAGATCTGGTCCTGCCTGGCCCAGCTGCGCGCCGCTGGCCAGACCATCCTGGTCATCGACAAATACGTGGAGCGCCTGCTGGGCCTGGCCGACCGCCACCTCATCCTGGAGCGCGGCAAGGTCGTGTGGAGCGGAGACTCGGCCGCGCTGGATGGGGACAGAGCGCTGTGGGAACGGTATTTGGGAGTGTGAGCACGCGCAATGCATTCGCAGTTCAAGGCGAAATTCAAGGCGCGATGGAGGGTTGAATGGCATTGAAGATCAATGGGTGGCATGCCATTCAAATACATGCCTGTATCCAAGATGGGAAATTGCTTACATTTACAGGATGTATCTGACC
>NZ_JTKZ01000090.1:0-3177 GCF_000799035.1 Delftia sp. ZNC0008 | reverse complement strand
GCCCGGCGAGGCACCGCAACTGGTGCTGCTCGATGTGCGCCTGGGCCAGTTGCACGGCCCCGATGTCTACGCGCAACTGTGCCAGCGCTGGGGCCAGTCGCCGCCCGTGATCCTGGTCACGGCCGAGCGCGACGGCATGCTGCGCCGCCAGGCGGCCGAGCGCGGCTGGGGCTTTCTGGCCAAGCCCGTGCGCCCGCCCGCACTGCGTGCGCTCATGAGCCAGATGCTGCTGCGCCACCGGTAGGGACACGGCACGCCGCGGCATGGAGTTCAGGCCGTGCCGTCGTTCTCCAGGCTCTTGACCAGCACGGCAGCCTGCGTGCGGCTGTAGCACTCCAGCTTCTTGAGAATGGCCGTCACATGCACCTTGACGGTGTTCTCGGCCAGCCCCAGTTCATGGGCGATCTGTTTGTTGAGCAGGCCGTCGGCCAGGCACAGCAGCACGCGGAACTGCTGGGGCGTGAGCTGGGCCAGCCGCGCGGCCAGCGCGGCGTCGGCCTCGGAGCGCTCGGCGGCCATGGGCGGGAACCAGCTGCCGCCGTCCAGCACTTCCTGCAGGGCCGTGCCTATGGCCTCGGCCGGCGCCGATTTCGGAATGAAGCCCGCGGCACCGAACTGCTGGGCACGGCGGATCACGCGCGGATGGTCGTTGGATGAGATCACCACCACCGGAATGTCGGGGTACTCGCCGCGCACATGCAGCAGCGCGGAGAAGCCGCGCGCGCCCGGCATGGCCAGGTCCAGCAGCACCAGTTCGATCTCGGGGTGCTGCTGCAGCGCCGCCCCCAGGGTCGCAGCGCTTGCGGCCTCCAGCACGGCGAACTGCGGCAGGGCCTCGCGCAGCACATGGATCACCGCAGCGCGGAACAGCGGGTGGTCATCGGCAACGAGCAGGGTGGATTCGGACATGGGCGCGAGTCTGACACGTCTGCAAACACATGCCCGGCTCATGGCCCCCCGTGGAGGCCGGTGGCCGGGTTGCAGGCTGGCACGCCGTTTGCAATCAGTTGCAGCCACAGGCCTGGCAACAGGCGGAAATCTTCCTCCAACCGACGAACAAGGAGCCCTGAATTGACCTTTGAGCCCTCTTGCAAGGACCTGCTGCACAGGCCTGGTGCCCCGGCCCCAACCCAGTGCACGGCAGCGTTCAAGCCGCGAGAGTGCAAAACACAAATTAAGTTTCGTCATAACTGTGTCAAAGACACCACTTTCTGGCCGGTGCAATGGCTGGGATGCGTTGTAATACGCGGCTTAGCCAGTCTGGACTGCCTCGCGCGCGCACCGCAAAGGCACGCCGACACCGGCCGGACCCTGATGCGAAAACGCCACTGTCCCAGGTTTGCCACATAGCCCGCCCAGGGCGTTTGCCTCATCGTCTGCCCCGGTCACAGCACTGGCCAACCGTTTCCACTATCCAACAATGAAAGACTCCTCAACATGAAACGTTCCTTCATCGCACTGGCCGCTGCACTGGCCTGCGCCGGCGCTGCACACGCCCAAAGCTCGGTCCAGCTGACAGGCCTGGTGGACGCCTATGCCGGCTCCATGCGCATGGCTGGCGACGCCAGCGGCAAGGGCGTCGTGGGTTCGGGCGGCATGACCACCTCCTGGTGGGGCATGAAGGGCCAGGAAGACCTGGGCGGCGGCCTGAAGGTCGATTTCCAGCTGACGGCCTTCATGCGCGTGGACACCGGCAGCCCCGGCCGCTTCGACGGCGACCCGTACTTCTCGCGCGATGCCAACGTCGGCCTGTCCGGCGGCTTCGGCACGGTGCGCCTGGGCCGCGGCATGGCGCCCAACTTCCTGCCCACCATCCTGACCAACCCCTTCGGCGACTCCTTCACCATCTCCCCGCTGGTGCTGCACGCCAACGTGGGCACGGCAGCCTGGGGCTCGGCCAACCTGACCACGCCGTCGGACACCGGCTGGAGCAACCAGATCGTCTACAGCACGCCCAAGTTCGGCGGCCTGCAGGCCAACGTCCACTACCAGTTCGGTGAAAAGGGCGGCGACTCCGGCAAGAAGAACATCGGCGTGAACGCCATGTACTTCGGCGGCCCGCTGAGCCTGGTGGCCTTCTACGAACGCGCCCAGATCAGCAACCCCGTGAGCCTGGCCGTCATGCCCACCAAGACCGACTGGATGCTGGGCGGCACCTACAACTTCGAAGTGGCCAAGCTGTACGCGACCTACGGCCAGGCCAAGGTCAAGGACCTGGACCGCAAGAACAGCACCTACTCGCTGGGCCTGGACGTGCCCGTGAGCAGCGCCGGCACCATCAAGGCAGCCCTGGCCCGCACCAAGGCCGGAGTCGGCGCCGTGGACTCCACGCGCACCACGGCCAGCCTGGGCTACGACCACTACCTGTCCAAGCGCACCGATGTGTACACCGTGCTGATGCACGACCGGATCACGGACCTGAAGTCGGGCACTAGCCTGATAGCGGGTATCCGCCACCGTTTCTAAGGCGACGCCTGGCCTGCCAGCACGGGCCGGGGACTTACGTCCCGAACTTTCAGCGAGGCCCTGCCTCGCTTTTTTTTCGGCCTTCTGAAGATCGATAGGGAATTTCTCCCACCGCTTTTTTCACAAACGTCAAGAGAGAAAGCGATTGTCCGACAGCCACGCTGCGCAATCCGGTGTGCAATGGAGTCCAGGCCCAGCCCCATGCTCTGCCTGCGCTGCCAGACAGGAGGTGCACCATGCGCAGACCCAGCCCCTTCGGACGTCATCCCTTCATTGCCTTCACCGCCACGGTATTGCTTGCCGTCGCAGCCAGCGTTGCCACCTTGTGGCTGGACAGCGCCGCCCCGGCCGCAGACACCTTGCTGCAAAAAGACCCGGGCGCCCTGCTGTCGTCGATGTAGGCCCTGCAAGCGCCTGCAAATGCCTGCTCAGCGCCATCCCTTTCGGACTGGCGCTGTTTTCATTTGCCGGCCGATGCGCCGGTTGATGTACCTGCCGATGCGCCCCCACCGCTGGCCGTCTTCTCCAGCAGCGCCAGCCTGCGCCTGACGGCCTGGGCCTTGTCCACCTCGCCCGCCTGATCATGGGCCCTGGCCTGCAGCTGCAGCCAGGCCATCACCGCACGGCGCCAACCCTGGGCCGAGGCGGTCTCGGCACCCAGCTCCAGCAACTGCGGCTGTGCCGCCCCCGCCCGCAAGGCCGCGCCGGCCG
>NZ_JTKZ01000095.1:0-6324 GCF_000799035.1 Delftia sp. ZNC0008 | reverse complement strand
CACAGCAGTTCCAGGGCCGGGTCGTGCAGGCCCGCGTCCTGCAGGGCCTGGCGGTAGCCAGAGGCGCGCTGCATCACGCGGGCATCGAGCTGGCCTGCGCAAAAGGCAATGCGCTTGTGCCCGCGCTCCATCAGATGCCGCGTGATGGCGGCTCCGGCTTCGGCCTGCGAAAACCCCACGCTGGGCGTGCCCGGCTCGCCGCCCAGCTCCATCAGGTGCACGCAGGGCACCTTGCTGGCCTGCACGAGTTCGCGCGCAGCGGGACTGCGGTCAAAGCCGGTGAGCAGCAGGCCGGCAGGGCGCATGGGCAGGTAAGTGCGCAGCAGTTGCTCCTCTTCGGCCCGGTCATAGTGGGTCACGCCGATCAGCGCGTGGTAGCCGGCGGCGAACAGCACCTTGTGCACAGACTCGATCAGGTCCACGAACAAGGTGTTGGACAGCATGGGCACCAGCACCAGCACCTGGGCACTTTTCTGGGAGGCCAAAGCGCGCGCGGCGGGGTCGGGCACGTAGCCCATGCGCGCGGCGGCGGCGCGGATTTTCTCGACCAGGGCCGGGTCCACGCGCCGCTCGCCGCGCAGGGCGCGTGAGACCGTCATGGGGCTGACGCCGGCCGCCTGTGCCACATCGCTGAGCGTGATGCGTCCGCTGGCCCGCGAGGAGCGGGCGCGGCCCGTGGCGGGCAGGGCCGGGTCGCAAGGATCGGCGCAGGACGATTCTGGAGATGCAGGCGGAATCTGGCGGGCCAAGGGAATGTCCTAGGTCGGTGGCGGGAGGGTTGGAGATTATGATAGCGCTATCCCAATCATTCGAAGGCCCGCAGTCCTGCGTGTAAACCCGGACGAAGGCCTCTGAAGCACACCGAAATCCAAGGCAGACCCTGGTCTGCCAATTTTTGCAAGAACATGGATAGCGCTATCCCAACAACAACCGACGCCACCGCCGCAGGCAGCCGCCCACGGGCGCTGGTCGTCATGGGCGTTTCCGGCTGCGGCAAGTCGAGCGTGGGGCAGGCCCTGGCCGATGCCCTGGGCTGGACCCTGCACGAGGGCGATGCCCACCATGCCGAGGAAAGCATCCGCAAGATGCAGGCGGGCATCCCCCTGACCGACGACGACCGCAGCGGCTGGCTGGACCGGCTGGCACGGCTGCTGGCCCAGGCCATGCCGGGGCAGGGCGTGGTGCTGACCTGCTCGGCCCTCAAGCGCAAGTACCGCGACCGCCTGCGTGCCGCCGGCCCGGCCGGCGCCGTGGGCTTCGTTTTTCTGGACCTGGACTACGGCACGGCGCTGCAGCGCGTGCAGGAGCGCGCCGGCCACTTCTTCTCGCCCGAGCTGGTGGCCAACCAGTTCGCCACGCTGGAAAGCCCGGCAGGCGAGCGCGCCGTGCTGTCCGTGGACGCCACGCTGCCGCTGGCCGACATCGTGCACCGCGCACAGGACTGGCTGGTCCATCCGGCGCCGCAGGCCGCCCCTCTCTCCCAGAACCCATAACGCCAGGAGACAAAAACCATGCAATCCGATTCCCCCGCAGTCCGGCCCAAGCCGCGCCTGCAGCACTTTGCCGAGGTGCTGATGGTGCTGGCCCTGGCCGGCATGGTCATTGCCGTGTTCGTCAACGTGGTGCTGCGCTATGTGTTTCATACCAGCATCGTGTCCTATGAGGAAATCTCGCGCCTGCTCTTCGTCTGGCTGGTGGCCATTGGGGCCATCGTGGCCGCTTTCGAGGGCAGCCACCTGGGCTTCGACCTTGTGACATCCCGCGTGGGCCCTGGCGCGCGCAAGGTGTTGTTCTGGGTGTCGCAGGCGCTGGTCCTGGTCTGCATGGGCCTGCTGCTGTGGGGCTCATGGGCCCAGGTGCAGGCCGGGCTGAACAGCTACAGCACGGTGCTGGGCTACCCGCTGGCCCTGGGCGCTGCGGCCACCCTGGTGCTGGCCGTGGGCCTGCTGTTGGTGTCGCTGCGCGACCTGCGCCGCGGCGCGCCGGCAGAAAACCATGGCGAGACTTCGGTCGAGTAAGGAGCAGGCACCATGGTTGTGACCCTGATCTTTCTGGCCGTGCTGATCGGCGGCATGGTGATCGGCATGCCCATTGCCCAGGCGCTGGTGTTGACCGGCGTGGCGCTGATGTGGCATCTGGACTTCTTCGACTCGCAGCTGCTTGCGCAGAACCTGCAGGCCGGCTTCGACAACTTCCCGCTGCTGGCCGTGCCCTTCTTCATCCTGGCGGGTGAGCTGATGAACGCGGGTGGCCTGTCGCGCCGCATCATCGACCTGGCGCGCGCCTATGTGGGCCATATCCGTGGCGGCCTGGGCTACGTGGCCATTGGCGCCGCCGTGCTGCTGGCCTCGATGAGCGGCTCGGCCATTGCAGATACCGCCGCCCTGGCCACCATCTTGCTGCCCATGATGCGCGAGCAAAAGTACCCCGACAGCTACAGCGCGGGCCTGCTGGCCTCGGGCGGCATCATTGCGCCCATCATTCCGCCGTCCATGCCCTTCGTGATCTACGGCGTGACGACCAACACCTCGATCAGCAAGCTGTTCCTGTCGGGCGTGGTGCCGGGCCTGATCATGGGCGTCTTCCTGATCTTTGCCTGGTGGTCCATCGCCCGCAAGTTCGACCTGTCGCGCGGCGAACGCATGGCCTGGGGCCCGCGTCTGAAGGCACTGGCCAAGAGCTTCTGGGCGATGATGATGCCGGTCATCATCCTGGGTGGCCTCAAGGGCGGCGTGTTCACGCCCACCGAGGCGGCCGTGGTCGCAGCCGTCTACGCGCTGTTCGTGTCCATGGTGATCTACCGCGAGATGACTTGGAGCCGTCTGTACGCCGTGTTCCTGGCCGCCGCCAAGACCACGGCCGTGGTCATGCTGCTGTGTGGCGCCGCCACGGTGACGGCCTACATGATCACCCTGGCCGACCTGCCCAACATGCTGGCCGACAGCTTCTCCGGCCTGCTGGGCAACCCCATGCTGTTCATGGCCACGATGATGCTGTTCCTGCTGGTGGTGGGCACGGCCATGGACCTGACGCCGACCATCCTGATCTTCGGCCCCGTGTGCGCGCCGCTGGCCGTCAAGGCGGGCATCGACCCCATCTACTTCGGCTTCATGTTCATCTACGTGGGCTGCATCGGCCTGATCACGCCGCCCGTGGGAACGGTACAGAACGTGATTGCCGGCGTGGGCCGGCTGCGCATGGAGACCGTGATCAAGGGCACGAACCCGTTCCTGATGGTCTATGTGCTGCTTGCCGTGCTTTTCGTGATTTTTCCGCAAATCATCCTGGCCCCTCTGCGCTGGATGCACTGACCCCCCACTACAACCCAAGGAGATGAACATGCGTATTCCCTTTGCACTCGCCGGCCTGATGGCCGCCATCACCACGCTGGCCGCCACGGGCCAGGCCATGGCCCAGGACTTCAAGCCGCGCATCGTGCGCTTCGGCTACGGCCTGGTCGATGACTCCAACCAGGGCCGCGCGGCGCGCTTCTTTGCCAAGGAGGTCGAAAAGGCCACGGGCGGCAAGATGAAGGTGCGCGCCATCGGCAATGCCTCGCTGGGATCGGACACGCAGATGCAGCAGGCGCTGATCGGCGGTGCCCAGGAGATGATGGTCGGCTCCACCGCCACCCTGGTCGGCCTGTCGCCCGAGATGGCGGTCTGGGACACGCCGTTCCTGTTCAGCAGCACCAAGGAGGCCGACGCCGTGCTCGACGGCCCCGTGGGCGAGAAGGTCAAGGCCACGCTGGAGCCCAAGGGCATGGTGGGCCTGGTCTACTGGGAGAACGGTTTCCGCAACCTCACCAACAACAAGCGCCCCATCGCCAAGCTGGAAGACCTGGCCGACGTGAAGCTGCGCGTGATGCAGAACAACGTCTTCCTCGACAGCTTCAAGGCCCTGGGCGCCAACGCCGTGCCGCTGCCTTTCTCCGAACTGTTCACCGCGCTGGAAACCCGCGCCGTCGATGGCCAGGAAAACCCGTTCAACACCGTGCTGTCCAGCAAGTTCTACGAGGTGCAGAAGTACCTGACCATCTCCAACCACGTCTACAGCCCCTGGATCGTCACCGTCAGCAAGAAGTGGTGGGACACGCTGACACCGGCCGAGAAAAAGGTGCTGCAGGACGCCGCCGTCAAGAGCCGCGAGTTCGAGCGCAAGGACACGCGCGAGGAAGCGGCCAAGGCCCTGGCCGATATCAAGACCAAGGGCATGCAGGTCAACGAGCTGCCCGCCGCCGAGGTGGGACGCATGCGCGACAAGCTCGCCACGGTCAATGCCGGCATTGCCAAGACCGTGGGCCAGGGTACCTGGGATGAGGTACAGGCCGCCGTCAAGCAGGCGCGCGCAGTGAAGTAAGCTTCGATTCAGGGCCGGACGCACCTGGGAGGGATGCCCCGGCCGACATCCACCAAAAAGACAACGCGACACAGAGAAAACGCGCATCAGCGCATCCGCAGGACACCCCATGAGCACCATCCACCCCATCGTCGACCAGGTCACGCGCCGCATCCGCGAGCGCAGTGCCGAATCACGTGCCGCCTACCTGGAACAGGTGGACGCCATGGCCGCGCGCCCGCCCGGCGCGCAGTCCATGGGCTGTGCCAACGTGGCGCATGCCTTTGCGGGCATTCCAGGCGGCGACAGGATACGCATCGTGGAGGAGAAGGCGCCCAACGTCGCCATCGTCACCGCATACAACGACGTGCTGTCGGCCCACGCACCGCTGGCCCGCTATCCCGACATCCTCAAGGACGAGGCACGCAGGCTGGGCGCCACGGCGCAGGTCGCCGGCGGCGTACCCGCCATGTGCGACGGCGTGACCCAGGGCGCGCCCGGCATGGAGCTGAGCCTGTTCAGCCGGGATGCCATTGCCATGGGCACGGCCATCGCGCTCTCGCACGACGTATTCGACGCTGCGCTGATGCTGGGCATCTGCGACAAGATCGTGCCGGGCCTCTTGATCGGCGCCCTGCATTTCGGGCACCTGCCCACGGTCTTCGTGCCGGCGGGACCCATGACCTCGGGCCTGTCCAACGGCGACAAGGCCAAGGTGCGCGAACAGGCCGCGCAGGGCCTGGTGGGCCGCAAGGAGCTGCTGGCCGCCGAATCGGCTGCCTACCATGGCGAAGGCACCTGCACCTTCTACGGCACGGCCAACAGCAACCAGATGCTGCTGGAGGCCATGGGCCTGCACGTGCCGGGCACGGCCTTCATCAACCCGGCCGACGGCGAGCGCGAACTGCTCACGCGCGAGGCCATGCGCAGCGTGCTGGCCATCACCAGGAACAAGCGCTTCGCCCCCATCGGCCGCGTGGTGGACGAGCGCTGCATCGTCAACGCCATGGTGGCCCTGCTGGCCACGGGCGGCTCCACCAACCACCTGATCCACTGGGTGGCGGTGGCACGCGCTGCGGGCATCACCATCGACTGGAACGATTTTTCCGAGCTCTCGGGCGTGGTGCCGCTGCTGGCCCGCGTCTATCCCAACGGCAGCGCCGACGTGAACCAGTTCCAGGCCGCAGGCGGTCCGGGCTATGTGATCGGCCAGTTGCTCAAGGCCGGCCTCATGCATGGCGATGTGCTCACCGTGCGGCCCGATGGCCTGCAGGAGTTCGCGCGCATTCCGGCCGTGGACAACGGCCAGTTGGCCTGGCACGCGGCCGAAGTCTCCGGCGACCTGTCCGTGCTGCGCCCGGCCGATGCGCCCTTCAGCGCCACGGGCGGGCTCAAGCTGCTGTCCGGCAACCTGGGGCGCAGCGTGATCAAGGTCAGCGCCGTGCCCGAGGACCGCCATGTGGTCGAGGCGCCCGCACGCGTCTTCGACTCTCAGGAAGCGCTGCAGCAGGCCTTCAAGGCCGGCGAACTGGACCGCGATGTCATCTGCGTAGTGCGCTGGCAGGGGCCGCGCGCCAATGGCATGCCCGAGCTGCACAAGCTCACTCCGCCCCTGGCCGTGCTGCAGGGCAAGGGCTACAAGGTGGCCCTGGTCACGGACGGCCGCATGAGCGGCGCCTCGGGCAAGGTGCCTGCCGCCATCCACGTCTCGCCCGAGGCCTGCGTGGGCGGGCCGCTGGCGCGCCTGCGCGATGGCGACCTGGTGCGCCTGGACGCCGTGGCCGGCACCCTGGCCGTGCTGGTCGATGAATCCGAATGGCAGCAACGCCTGGTGGCCACCATGCCCCGGGCGCTGCGCCAAGCCAATGGCCGGGGTTTCGGCCGCGAACTGTTTGCCGGATTCCGGCGCCACGCGCTCAGCGCAGAAGAGGGAGCTTGCACATGGATCAACGACTGACGGCCTTGGAGCTCATGCAGGACACGCGG
>NZ_JTKZ01000271.1:0-18968 GCF_000799035.1 Delftia sp. ZNC0008 | reverse complement strand
GGCTGGCCGGGCTGCCGCCTGAACGGGCCAAGCCGCCGCGCAATCTGTCACGCCACGAGCGCCGCGCCCGCGTCTGGCTGCGCCGCCTGGGCGCAAAGGCCTGCCTGCTGAGCTGGCTGCCCGTGGTGGGCGATCCGCTGTGCGCCGTGGCCGGCTGGCTGCGCCTGCCGTTCTGGCCCTGCGTGTTCTACATGGCCATCGGCAAGTTCCTGCGCTATGTGGTGATGACGGTGGTGCTGCTGCAGCTGCTGCCGGCCTCCTGGGCCAGCTGAGGCCGAAGCCCCCCACCGAAGCCCTCCCCTTTTTGCGATCTACGCCTGCGGCTCGCGCGCCCAGGGCGCCAGCGCGAAGTGCGCGGCCAGGAAATCGATCAGCGCCTGCACGCGCGCCGGCCGGGCGCGCCCCGGCGGCGTGACGATGTGCAGGGCGATGGAGGGCACCTGCCAGTCGTCCATGCAGGTCTGCAGCGCACCCGATTGCAAATCTTCCCAGGCCAGGAATTCGGGCTGCAGGGCCAGGCCCAGCCCGGCGCGCAGGGCCGGCGCCAGGCCCTCGGCATTGTTCACGCGCATGGCCGTGGGCACGACCTGGGCGAACTCGCCGCGGCGCGCATGCACGAAGCGCCAGGCCTCGCCCAGGCGGCTGTGCACATAGCGCAGCGCCCGGTGCTGCGCCAGCTCGCGCGGATGGGTGGGGCGGCCGTGGCGCTCGAAGTATTCGGGTGATCCCACCAGCAGCAGGCGCACCGTGCACAGGCGCCGCGCCAGCAGGCTGGAGTCGGGCAGCGAGGAGATGCGCAGCGCGATGTCGAAGCCCTGGGCCACGACGTCGATCAGCTCGTCGCTGAAGTGCAGGTCCAGCGTGACTTCCGGGTGCTCGGCCATGAAGGCGGGCACGGCCGGCGCCAGGTGCGAGATGCCGAACGACATGGGCGCCGCAATGCGGATGGGGCCGCGCAGGCTCTTGGACTGCTCGCTGATCTCGGCCTCCACGGCCTCGCCCTCGGCCAGGATGCGCGCGGCCCGCTCCAGAGAGGCCTGGCCGCCGGCCGTCAGCGACATGCGCCGCGAGGTGCGGTGCAACAGGCTGGTCCTGAGCCGCGTCTCCAGCCGCGTGATGGCCTTGGAGATGGTGGGCTGGGAGACGCCCAGCTCGGCGGCGGCCTTGGCGAAGGAGCCCGTCTCGGCCACCTTGGCGAAGACGGCCCAGGCTTCGAGGTCAGGAAGTCTTGGCATGAAAGTTTTGGAATAGATGTCTTTGCATATTTTCTATTCTCTTCTTGATCGGCAAAACATAAAGTTCATCCATCGCAACACACAACGCAGCAGGAGAACACCATGATCGAACGCCGTCCCTTCCAAGCCCTTGGCGGTGCCAACCACGGCTGGCTCGATGCCAAGCACCACTTTTCCTTCGCCGGCTACCACGATCCGGCCCGCATGGGCTGGGGCGCGCTGCGGGTGTGGAACGACGACACCATCGCCGCCGGCACGGGCTTCCCGCCTCATGCCCACGCCAACATGGAAATCATCACCTATGTCCGTGAAGGCGCCATCACCCACCAGGACAGCCTGGGCAACAAGGGCCGCACCGAAGCGGGCGATGTGCAGGTAATGAGCGCGGGCACCGGCATCCGCCACTCGGAATACAACCAGGAAAAGGGCACGACGCGGATCTTCCAGATCTGGATCATGCCCGACGAGCGCGGCCAGCAGCCCCCGTCCTGGGGTGCCAAGCCCTTCCCCAAGGGCGAGCGCTCGGGCAGCTTCGTGGCCCTGGCCAGCGGCCTGCCCGGTGACGAGGACGCCCTGCCCATCCGCACCGCCGCCCGGGTGCTGGGCGCCACGCTCAAGGCCGGCGAGAGCACGGAGTACCGCATCGGCCGTGATCGCCTGGGCTACCTGGTGCCGGCCAGCGGCTCGGTGCAGATCGACGGCGTGACGCTCCAGGAGCGCGACGGCGCCGCCATCAGCGACGTCGAGACCCTGCGCGTCACGGCCCTGACCGACGCCGAGCTGGTGCTCGTCGACACGGCGCGCTGAAGCGCCCTTGCCGCCCCGGCTCCGGCCGGGGCCCACCTGCCCCAACTGTCTTTCCGAATTTCCGCTGTCCCTTCCTTCACCCAACCCACTGCCTCACAGGAGATCACCATGACCGACCGCAAGTACCTCGAAGTCCTGACCCCCGCCAACAGCCAGATCATCTTCATCGACCAGCAGCCCCAGATGGCCTTCGGCGTGCAGTCCATCGACCGCCAGGTGCTCAAGAACAATGTGGTGGGCCTGGCCAAGGCGGCCAAGGCCTTCGACATTCCCGCCACCATCACCACGGTGGAGACGGGCAGCTTCTCCGGCCACACCTATCCCGAACTGCTGGCCGTGTTCCCCGAGCACAGGCTGCTGGAGCGCAGCTCCATGAATTCCTGGGACGACCAGAACGTGCGGGATGCGCTGGCCGCCAACGCCGCCCAGGGCCGCAAGAAGATCGTGGTCTCCGGCCTGTGGACCGAGGTGTGCAACACCACCTTCGCCCTCTCGGCCCTGCATGACACGGACTACGAGATCTACATGGTGGCCGACGCCTCGGGCGGCACGTCGCTGGACGCCCACAACTACGCCATGGACCGCATGGTGCAGGCCGGCGTGGTGCCCGTGACCTGGCAGCAGGTGCTGCTGGAATGGCAGCGCGACTGGGCCCGCCGCGAGACCTATGACGCGGTGATGGACATCGTGCGCGAGCATTCCGGCGCCTACGGCATGGGCGTGGACTATGCCTACACCATGGTGCACAAGGCCGCCGAGCGCGTGCAGCATGGCGAGACCGTGGGCCCGAACCCCGCCAAGGCCTGAGCACCAGCGCCGCCGCCGGCCCGCCAAAGGAGTCTCGCCATGAAGCTCTATGCACTTTCCCTTGGGGCCGGCCTGCTGGTCGGCGTGGTCTACAGCCTGCTGCAGGTGCGCTCGCCCGCACCGCCGCTGGTAGCCCTGGTCGGCCTGCTGGGCATCCTGGCCGGCGAGCAGATCGTGCCCGTGGGCCGGCATCTGCTGCAGGGCATGGACCTGCGCAGCGCCTGCAGCAAGACGCAGGCCACCGAGCATGTGCTGGGCCAGCTGCCCGGCCGCAAGAACGCCGATGCCGATGCCGATCGGCACCACGGCTGACCCCTCCCCCTCTCTCCAAGAAAACTGCACCATGACCACGCGCAGAAAAGTCCTGGGCTCCGCCGCCACCCTTGCCATGGGTGGACTGCTGGGTTGCACCACCAACGCTCGCCAAGGAGCCTCCATGTCCGATTCCACGCCCGAAGTCGTCTTCCACAACGGCCGCTTCACCACCCTGAACAAGGCCCAGCCCACGGCCACCGCCGTGGCCGTGAAGGACGGCCGGTTCATCGCCGTGGGCACGGACGCCGAGGTGCTGGCCCTGGCCGGCAGCGGCACGCGCCGCATCGATCTGCAGCGCCGCAGCGTGCTGCCCGGCCTGTTCGACAACCACACGCACGTGATCCGTGGCGGCCTGAACTTCAACCTGGAGCTGCGCTGGGACGGCGTGCGCTCGCTGGCCGATGCGCTGGACATGCTCAAGCGCCAGGTGGCCAACACGCCCGCGCCGCAGTGGGTGCGCGTGGTCGGCGGTTTCACCGAACACCAGTTCGTGGAAAAGCGCCTGCCCACCATCGAGGAGATCAACGCCATCGCGCCCGACACGCCGGTGTTCCTGCTGCACCTGTATGACCGCGCCCTGCTCAACGCGGCCGCCCTTCGCGCCGTGGGCTACACCCGCGACACGCCCGAGCCCGCAGGCGGCGAGATCACGCGCGATGCCAACGGCAACCCCACGGGCCTGCTGCTGGCCAAGCCCAACGCCACCATCCTCTATGCCACGCTGGCCAAGGGTCCCAAGCTGCCGCTGGACTACCAGGTCAACTCCACGCGCCACTTCATGCGCGAACTCAACCGCCTGGGCGTGACCGGCGTGATCGATGCGGGCGGGGGCTTCCAGAACTACCCCGACGACTACGACGTGATCCAGAAGCTCAGCGAGGCCAACCAGATCACCGTGCGCCTGGCCTACAACCTGTTCACGCAAAAGCCCAAGGAGGAGAAGGCCGACTTCCTCAACTGGACGCAAAGCGTGAAGTACAAGCAGGGCAACGACTATTTCCGCCACAACGGCGCGGGCGAGATGCTGGTGTACTCGGCCGCCGACTTCGAGGACTTCCGCCAGCCGCGCCCCGACATGCCGCCCAGCATGGAGGGCGACCTGGAGGAAGTGGTGCGCGTGCTGGTGCAGAACCAATGGCCGTGGCGCCTGCACGCCACCTATGACGAGACCATCTCGCGCGCGCTCGATGTCTTCGAGAAGGTGCACCGCGACACGCCCATCGACGGCCTGAACTGGTTCTTCGACCATGCCGAGACCATTTCGGACAAGTCCATCGACCGCATTGCGGCCCTGGGCGGCGGCGTGGCCGTGCAGCACCGCATGGCCTACCAGGGCGAATATTTCACCGAGCGCTACGGCGCACGCGCCACCGAGGCCACGCCGCCCGTCAAGAAGATCCTGGAGCGCGGCGTGAAGACCTCGGCCGGCACGGACGCCACGCGCGTGGCGTCCTACAACCCCTGGGTGTCGCTGTCGTGGATGGTGACGGGCAAGACCGTGGGCGGCCTGCAGATGTACCCCCAGCGCAACCTGCTGGACCGCGAGACCGCGTTGCGCATGTGGACCGAGAACGTGGCCTGGTTCTCCAACGAGGAAGGCCTGCGCGGCCGCATCCAGGTGGGCCAGCTGGCCGACATGATCGTGCCCAGCAAGGACTACTTCGCCGTGCCCGAGGACGAGATCTCGTTTCTCACATCCGACCTCACCGTGGTGGGCGGCCGCGTGGTCTATGGCGCAGGTCCCTTCCAGCAGCATGACGACAACCCCCTGCCGCCGGCCATGCCCGACTGGTCACCCGTGCGGCGCTTTGGCGGCTACGGCGCCTGGGGCGAGCCCGAGGGCGCTGGCAGGAACTCGCTCAACCCCGCGCGCTACCGCAGCCTGGCGGCGGCCTGCGGCTGCGGCACCAGCTGCGGCATGCACGGCCACAGCCATGCCGACGCATGGGCATCGAACGTGCCGACCTCGGACCCCCGAAGCTTCTTCGGCGCGCTGGGCTGCTCCTGCTGGATGGCCTGAGGAGCACACGCATGACACCCGCCATGACCCAAGCCAGTACGTTCTCCGGCCGCCTTGCGGCCGCCGCACGCCCGGTGTTCGGCAGCCAGGCCGTGCGCCTGGTGGCCTACCTGGGCCTGTGCGCCGCCTATCTGCAGGGCGGCCTGGTCAAGCTCACCGACTTTCCCGGTGCGCTGGGCGAGATGGCCCACTTCGGCCTGTCGCCGGCACCGCTGTTCGCGGTCCTGGTGATCGCGCTGGAGCTGGGCGCCTCGGCCATGATCATCACCGGCCAGCTACGCTGGCTGGGCGCCCTGGCGCTGGCCGCGTTCACGCTGCTGGCCACCTTCGTCGCGCTGCGCTTCTGGGAGCTTCCCGCAGGGCAGGAACGCTTCATGGCAGCCAATTCCTTCTTCGAGCATCTGGGCTTGGTCGGCGGCTTCCTGTTCGTCGCCTGGCATGACCTGGGAGAGCGCCATGACCGCTGATTCGAGCGCACCCGCAACCACCGCCTCCGGCAGCTTCGCGCCGCTGCGACAGCCCGTGTTCGCCGTGCTGTGGGCGGCCACGGTGCTGGGCAATATCGGCAGCTTCATGCGCGATGTGGCCAGCTCCTGGATGGTGACCGAACTGTCGGCCAGCCCGGCCGCCGTGGCCCTGATCCAGACGGCGGCCACGCTGCCCATCTTCCTGCTGGCGATTCCGGCCGGTGTGCTGTCCGACATCCTGGACCGCCGACGCTTCCTGATCGGCATCCAGATCCTGCTGGCCGCCGTCAGCGCCAGCCTGCTGCTGCTGGCACGCACCAACACGCTGACCGTGGAGTACCTGGTGGCGCTGACCTTCGTGGGCGGCATAGGCGCGGCGCTGATGGGGCCGACCTGGCAGTCCATCGTGCCCGAGCTGGTGCCGCGCAGCGACCTCAAGAACGCGGTGGCGCTGAACTCGCTGGGCATCAACATCGCACGCGCCCTGGGCCCTGCGGCCGGCGGCCTGCTGCTGGCCAGCTTCGGCGCGGCGGCGGCCTATGGCGCGGACGTGGTCAGCTATGTGTTCGTGATCGCCGCGCTGGTCTGGTGGAAGCGTCCCAAGGCCGAGGCATCGGCGCTGAACGAGCAGTTCTTCGGCGCCTTCCGCGCTGGCCTGCGCTATGCCCGCTCCAGCCGCGAGCTGCATGTGGTGCTGCTGCGCGCCGCCGTGTTCTTCCTGTTCGCCAGCTCGGTCTGGGCCCTGCTGCCGCTGGTGGCGCGGCGCATGCTGGGCGGCTCGGCAGGCTTTTACGGCGTGATGCTGGGCGCCGTGGGCGCAGGCGCCATCCTGGGCGCGCTGGTGCTGCCGCGCCTGCGCAAAAGGCTGGATGCCGATGGCCTGGTGCTGCTGTCCTCCGTGCTCAGCGCCGCCGTGATGGCCGCGCTGTCCACGGCGCCGTCGCAATGGGCCGCCGTGCTGCTGATGCTGGTGCTGGGCCTGGGCTGGATCATTGCGCTGACCACGCTCAACGGCGTGGCCCAGGCGGTGCTGCCCAACTGGGTGCGCGGCCGGGGACTGGCCATCTACCTGATGGTGTTCAACGGCGCCATGGCGGGCGGCAGCCTGGCCTGGGGGCTGTTTGCACAGGGCGTGGGCATTCCCACGGCGCTGCTGATCGGCGCGGCGGGCCTGGTGGCCATCTCGCTGGTGTTCCACCGCATCAAGCTGCCCACGGGCGAGGCGGACCTGCAGGCCTCCAACCACTGGCCCGAGCCGCTGCTGGCCGAACCGGTGGCCCATGACCGTGGCCCGGTGATGATCCAGGTGGAGTACCAGGTGCGCCGCCAGGACCTGCCGGCCTTCATCGAGGCCATGCAGCATGTGGCACGCGAACGCCGCCGCGATGGCGCCTATGCCTGGGGCATCGCCGAGCACACGGGCGAGCCGGGCCGGGTGATCGAGTGGTTCCTGGTGGAGTCCTGGGCCGAGCATCTGCGCCAGCACCAGCGCGTGTCCAGGGCCGATGCCGATCTGCAGGCCCAGGCGCTGCGCTTTCATATCGGCCCCGGGCGGCCCGTGGTCCACCACTTTCTGGCGCTGGATGCCGCCAGTGCTGCCAGTGCCGCCAGCGGGCCTGCGCAGGCACCGGCGCACGGCCACGCCCACTGAAGCGTTGCGGCAGGCCTGCCCTGGCCTGCGCCCGGCCTGCCAGGACACCTCAGCGGATATCCAGCCGCTCCAGCGCACGCACCAGGTCGGCCAGCGTGCGCACCTGCATCTTGCGCATGGCCTGGCTGCGGCGCACCTTGACCGTGATTTCGCTCACGCCCAGGTCTGCCGCGATCTGCTTGTTCAGCAGGCCGCGCACCACGCCCACGACCACTTCCTGCTCGCCGGGCGACAGCGACTGCCAGCAGGCGCGCAGCGCCTGTTGGCCGGCGTCCAGCGCGCGGCGCTGGCGGTCCAGGGCAATGCCCTGCTGGATGGCGTCGAGCAGGTCCTGGTCGCGGAAGGGCTTGGTCAGGAACTCGATGGCGCCGGTCTTCATGGCCTCCACGCTCATGGGAATGTCGCCATGGCCGGTGATGAAGATGGTGGGCAGCCGCAGGCCCAGCTCCAGCATCTGGCGCCGGAAGTCCATGCCGCTTTGCCCAGGCATGCGGATGTCCAGCACCAGGCAGGCCGGTCCCTGCGGCGGCTGCCGCTGCCAGTGGTCCAGAAACTCGCGCGTGGCGCCGAAGGCGCGCACGCACAGGCCCACCGATGCCAGCAGGTCCTCGATGGCTGCGCGCACCGAGGGGTCGTCATCGACGATGTAGACCAGTGCCTCGGCTTCGGCGGTGGAGGGTTCAGCCATGGTGCAATCCTGCGGAAGGCCTGGCGCCCGTGGCCGGGGCGCAGGCGATGGTGACGTGAAAAGCCGTGCCCCCGCGCCCGTCCTCGCGGTCCGTGGCCCAGATGCGGCCGCCGTTGGCCTCGGCCATGTGGCGGCAGATGTTCAGGCCCAGGCCCATGCCATCGGGCTTGGTGGTCCAGAAGGCATCGAACAGGTGGGTGCGGGCCAGCGGCGACAGGCCTTCGCCCGCATCGGCCACGGTCAGCACCAGCTGCTGGCCCAGGGCCTGCGTGGCGATGGCGATGCGCCGCTGCGCGGCCGGTGTGTGCTGCATGGCGTCCATGGCATTGAGCAGCAGGTTGGCCAGCACCTGCTGGATCTGCACGCGGTCGGCCCAGGCCGGCTGCAGCGCGGTCGCCAGCTGCAGGTCCAGGGCCACGCCGCGCCGGTCCAGCTCGGCGACGGACAGGCGGGCCATTTCGCGCACGGCCTCGTTGAGGTCGAAGGACTGCCGGCTGGGTGCGTCTCCGCGTGCCATGCTGCGGATGCGGGCGATGACATCGCTGGCGCGCTGCGCATCGCCCAGGATGCGCTCCAGCGCCTGGCCGGCCTTGGCCAGATTGGGCGGGTCCTGGGCCAGCCAGCGCTGGCAGGCATTGCCGCTGGTGACGATGGCCGCCAGCGGCTGGTTGACCTCATGGGCGATGGAGGCCGTCAACTGCCCCAGGCTGGTGGTCTGGGTGATGCGCATCAGCTGGGTGCGCGCCGCATGGGCCGCGTTCTGGGCCGCCACCATCTTCAGGCCCAGATAGGCCGTGATGGCAATGGCCAGGATGCTGATCACCATGTTGATCAGTCCGGTGCGATAGGCACCGGCAGGCGTGAGCGCAAAGCTGGCCAGGGTCAGCACGATGCACAGCGCCGTGAGGCCGATGACCACGCGCGGGCTGAACCAGCGCACCGCCACCAGGATGATGGCGGTGTGGAACACGGCGGCCGCCACGGCGTAGTCGGTCAGCGTGTCCAGCGCGAAGATCGCGGCCATGGCGACGCCCATGGCCGCCAGGATCAGGGCCCGGGGCCAATGGGGAAAGCGGCGCAGAGCGGTGGTCATGGCGTGCAGGGAAAAGGAATGGACTGTCAGCTGCCAATTCTCATTCAAGAAGCCGCTGCACCTGAATGCAAGCTATACCCGAACCGTACGATACTGGCGCGACCCAAAACAAGGGACACCGAGGAAGGGCCTGGGCCGGCCGCGCCGCCCCGCACCGAAGGTGTCGTCCCCCTCCCGCGCAGCGAGAGAGGGGGAAGCCGCGCAGCGGCTCAGGGGGTTCACAACACTGGCCGGCGGCCCACGCTCAGTTGGAGTTCCACGGTGGCCTTGGCCAGCTCGGTCTCTGCCTCCAGCGATCCCAGGTAGGCCTCGTCGGCCGAGCGCTGGGCGGACAGCAGCTCCAGCAGCGAAGCCTCGCCATGCCGGTAGGACAGGCGCATGCCTTCGAGCACGCGCTGCGCATCGCGCAGCACGCCGTCGCGGTAGCGCTGCACGCTCTCGCGCGCGGCGCTCAGGCGAAAGCGCGCGCCGCGCACATCGGCCTCGGCCCGGTTCTGGGCCTGCTGCAGGGCCAGCATGGCCTGGGTGACGGCCGCCTCGGCCTGCACCAGGTCGCCCCGGTCCAGGCGCGACAGCGGCAGCGGCACGCTGACCGAGACCGACAGCGTGCGCGAGCGCCCGCCGCCATCGAAGGGATTGCCCTGGGCGTCCGTGCCACCGGCCGTGGCGGGCACGGCGGCCATGCCCACGGCCAGCGTGGGATTGACCCAGCGGTTGGCCCGGGCCAGGCCCGCGTTGTCGCGCGCATGCTCCAGCGCCGCCTGGGCGATGCGCACCTCGGCGCGCGACTGCAGCGCCTGGGCGACCAGGGCGTCGGCATCCTCCAGCCCCGAGTCTTCGGCCAATTCCATGAAGCCGCATTGCAGCGTGTCGCTGGCAAAGACTTCGGACAGGCGGCGCCCCAGCGGGACGGACAGCGCCAGCCGCGCGGTCTGCGCCTCGGCGCGCGCCTGCACCACCTCGGCCTGGAAGCGGTCGCGCTCCACGCGCGACTGCAGCCATTCCACGCCGCCGATGTCGCCGGCCTTGCGCCGCAGCTCGTTGGCCTGCACCACGTCGCCCAGCGCCTTCAGCGTCTGCTGCTTGCGCTCCAGCGCCAGCGAGTCGCGGCAGGCCTGGGTGTAGTCCTGGGCGGCATCGGAGAAAAGCTGGCTGCGCACGCCTTCAAGGCCGGCCTCGGACAGGCGCACCTGGCTGCGTGCGGACTGGATGCGCGCGGCGCGCTTGCCGCCCGTCTCCAGCTCCATGCTGATCTCGTAGTTGCGCGTGGTGGGCCGGGGCTGGCCGGTGCGCACCTGCTCGCGCGAGGCGCCCAGCGTGAGGCTGGGGTCGGGGCGTATGCCGGCGATGCCGATGCCGGCACGCGCGGATTCCACGCCCTGCTCCTCCGAGCGCAGCAGGGGGCTGTGCTGCTCCACGGCGTTGAGGTAGTCGGAAAAGCGCAGGCCGGCGGACGGCGCCGTCTGCGCCTGCGCTGCGGCGCCAAGGCACAGCAGCAGGGCCAGGGCCTGCCTGGGGAAGAAAGGGGTCGTTTGCATGGCGACTCGCATCAATGGGGTTGGCTCGTTGCGGTGCGATGCCCGCCCTCGTGCTCGGCGGCATCCGGATCGCCGCTCTCACCGCGTTCAGCGGCGCGGCGCTGGCGGCGCTCGGCCGCGCGGACGGCACGGGCCTCGATCACGTAGTAGAGGTTGGGCAGCAGCAGCAGGGTCAGCAAGGTGGCGCTGAACAGGCCGCAGACCACGACGGTGGCCAGGGGCCGCTGCACGTCGCTGCCCAGGCCCGTGGCCAGCATGGCCGGCGTGAGGCCGAAGGCGGCGACGGTGGCCGTCATCAGCACGGGGCGCATGCGGCTGGAGGCGCCTTCGAGCACGGCTTCGCGCAGGCCCAGGCCGTCCTCGCGGCGCAGGCGGTTGATCTGCGAGACCATGAGCACGCCCGAGAGCACGGCCACGCCGAACAGCGCGATGAAGCCCACGGCGCTGGAGACGTTGAGCGTCATGCCGCGCAGGTGCAGGCCCGCAAAGCCGCCGATCATGGCCAGCGGCACCACGCCCAGCACCAGCAGCGGCTGGCGCAGGTTGCCGAACTCGCCGAACAGCAGCACCAGCATGATGCCCAGCGTCAGCGGCAGGATCATGAGCAGCCGCGCCTCGGCACGCTGCAGGTTCTCGAACTGGCCGCCCCACTCGATGTGCAGCTTCTGGCGGTCGTAGTCCAGGTGCTGGTCGATGGCGGTGTGCGCATCCTTGAGGAAGCCCGCCAGGTCGCGGCCGCGCACATTGAGCTTGACGAGGATGTGGCGCTCGCCGCCCTCGCGCACGATGACGCTCTGGCCCACGGTGGTGGTGATGCGCGCCACGTCGGCCAGCGGCACCTGGGCGCCATTGGCGGCCGACAGGCGCAGCGCGCCGATGGCCTCGGGGCTGCTGCGCGTGTCGGGCGTGAAGCGCACGGCCATGTCGTAGCTGCGCTCGCCCACGTAGAGCTGGCCGATGGAGGCCCCGCCCACGCCGGTGGAGATGAGCTGCGCCACCTCGGAGGCATTGATGCCGTAGCGCGCGGCAGCGGCGCGGTCCAGCGCAATGCGCAGGTTGGGCAGCGGCGGCTCCACGTCCACGGCCACGTCGGCCGCGCCGGGCACTTTCTCCAGCACGGCCACCAGGGCATCGGCGACGCGCCGGTCCTCGGCCAGGTCCTGGCCGAAGACCTTTACCGTGAGGTCGCTGTGCGCGCCCGACAGCTTGTCCTGCACGCCGTCGATCATGGGCTGCATGAAGCCCACGGAGTAGCCGGGCAACTGGTCGAAGCGCGCGGCCATCTTCGCGATCAGCTGCTGCTTGGTCAGGCCCGACTTCCATTCGTCATAGGGATGCAGGCCCACGCTGGCCTCGATGTGCGAGGGCGTCCAGTAGTCCGTGCCGTCATCGTTGCGCCCGGTCTGGGTGACGATGTAGGAGACCTCGGGGAACTCCAGCGCAGCGCTGCGCAGCGCGTCGGCCATGTCGCGCGCCTTGTCCAGCGTGATGCCGGGCGGCATCTGCACCTGCAGCCAGATGGAGCCTTCGTCCAGGTACGGCAGGAAGTCGCGGCCCATGGTGGCGGCCAGCACGCCCAGCGCCAGCAGCGAGGCCGCCACGGCCCCCGCCAGCCAGCGCACGCGGCCCACGACCGCGCCCAGGAAGCGGTCATAGCCCACGCCCAGCCGGTGCAGCACGGGGTTGTGGAAGATCCTGCGCGGCCTGCGGAAGGCCAGCCAGGCCAGGGCCGGCGTGAGCAGCAGGGCCACGGCCAGCGCCCCCACCAGGGCCGCGCCCACGGCGCTGGCCATGGGCGAGAACAGCTTGTACTCGATGCGCTCGAAGGCGAACAGCGGCAGGTAGGCGGCCGCGATCACGCACATGCCGAAGAAGATGGGCCGCGCCACCTGCAGCGTGGCCGTGATGGCGTCCCTGGGCGTGAGCGGCCGGTTCTGGTCGGCCTCGCGGCGCCGCAGGATGTTCTCGACCACGACCACGGCGCCGTCCACCAGGATGCCGAAGTCGATGGCGCCCAGCGACAGCAGGTTGGCCGGAATCTTCGCGTGGTGCATGAAGATGAAGGCCAGCAGCAGCGCCATGGGAATGGTCAGCGCCACGATCAGCGCCGCGCGCGGGCTGCCCAGGAAGACCAGCAGCACCAGGGTGACGACGATCAGGCCTTCGGCCAGGGTCTTGCCCACGGTGTGGGTGGTGCGCTCGATCAGCGTGGTGCGGTCCAGGTAGGGCACGACCTTCACGTCGGGCGGCAGCAGCTTGCCGTTGAGCTCCTCCACGGCGGCATGGATGCCCTCCAGCGCCTGCGAGGGGTTGGAGCCCTTGAGCAGCAGCACGATGCCCTGCAGGGTGTCGGAGTTGCCGTCCTTGCCCAGGATGCCGCGCCGCTCCACGTTGCCGTAGGTCAGCCGCCCCAGGTCCTTGACCAGCACGGGCGTGCCGCTGTCCGTGGTCTTGACGACCACGTTGCCCATGTCGTCCAGCGAGCCCAGCAGGCCCACGCCGCGCACCACATAGGAGACATCGCCCCGGTCGATGACGCTGCCGCCGCCGCTGGCGTTGTTGGCATTGATGGCCTCGATCACCTGGGACAGCGCCAGCCCGTACTGCAGCAGCCGCGCGGGGTCCAGCTCCAGCATGAACTGCGTGGTCAGGCCGCCGAAGTTGGTCACGTCCACCACGGACTGGGCCTTCTTCAGGCGCGGGATCACCACCCACTGCTGCAGCTCGGACAGCTCGCGCAGGCTGCGCACGGGGCTTTCCAGCGTGTAGCGGTAGACCTCGCCCGTGGGCGAGCTGTAGGGGTCCAGCCCGGCGCGGGCACCATAGGGCAGCGTGACCTCGTCGATGCGCTCCTTCAGGCGCTGGCGCGCCCAGTAGCCGTCCACGCCGTCCTCGAAGACCACGGTGATCAGCGACAGCGCGAACAGGCTGCGCGAGCGCAGCACGTGCATGCCGGGCGTGGCCAGCAGGGCGCGCTCCAGCGGGATGGTGATCTGCTGCTCTATCTCCTCGGCCGCAAGGCCTGGCACCTGGGTGACGATCTGCGAGGTCACGTCGGCAATGTCGGGATAGGCCTCCAGCGGCAGCTGCTTCCAGCTGAACACGCCATACAGGGCCGCGAAGCAAAAGACCAGCCAGACCACGCCGCGGCGCGAAAAACCGATGTTGACGATGCGCTCGATCATTGCAGCAGCACTCCCCCGTTGACCACCACGCGCTCGCCGGCCGCCAGGCCCGAGAGGATCTCGGCCTGGCCGTCCTGCTGCGCGCCGACCTGCACGTCGCGCGGCTCGAAGCGCCAGCCGCCCTTGTCCACGAAGACGCGCGTGCTGACCTGGCCCTGCAGCAGGGCCGCGGCCGGCACCATCACGGCCTGGCGCGCCGGGGCGTCGAAGCCCACGCGCGCAAACATGCCGGGGCGCAGCCGCCCTTCGGGGTTGTCCACGGCCACGCGCACCTTGACGCTGCGCGTGGCGGTGTCCACCAACTCGCCCACGTACTGCACGCGGCCCTGCAGTTGCAGGTCGGGATAGGCGGCCAGCGCGATGTGGGCCTGCTGGCCCACGTCCACATGGGCCAGGTCGCGCTCGCTGACGCTGGCGCTGAGCCAGACCTTGCGCAGGTCGGCCACGGTCATGACGGAGGCATTCACATCGTTCCAGTAGCCGCCCTGCGAGCCCGCCATCTCGACCACGCGGCCGCTGATGGGCGACTTGACCACGTAGCTGCCGCGCGAGCCTTCCTGCACGGCCGCACCCAGCTGGGACAGGTGGTCGGAGGCGGCGCGCGCATCGGCACCTGCTGCGGCCAGCGACTGCTGCGCGGCCTCGTAGTCCTTGCGCGCGGCGATCTCGGCATCGAACAGCAGCTTCTGGCGGTCGAATTCCTGGCGCGCGTGCAGCAGCGCGGCCTGGGCCTTGGCGTGCTCGGCACGCACGCTGGAGATCTCGGAGGAGTCCATGGTGATCAGCGCATCGCCGGCCTTCACCGCATCGCCCAGCTGGTGGTGCAGGCGCACCAGGCGGCCCGCCACGGGCGGCGTGATGCGGACCAGCTTTTCAGGCTCGGCCTCGATGGTGGCGGGGGCCGACAGGCGGGTCTGCAGCGGCTGCAGCGCGATCTCGGCCACCTGCAGGCGCTCGCGCAGCGGCGAGCCTTCGGGCACCACGATGAGGTTGCCTTCGCGGCGCACGGGAGCCGGCTGCGGAGCGGTGGTGGCTGCATGCGTGGCTGCCGTGGGCTCGGCCGGCCCGTTGCAGGCGGCCATGGCCACGCTGATCAGCAGCCCGCCCACAGGCCATGCAGCCGCCAGCAAGGGATGGCGCTGGTGCAGGCCATGGGGTTGACCATGGGGTCGGCCTGGTCGTTCAGAAGCGAGAAAGCGGGTCATCCTGAGGTCTCCGGGCGCCACGGACCCGCGCAGACCTCTCGCCCCTTCAGGCGATCACAGGCCTCCGCCCAGGTCCGGGCAGATCAAGAAATGGAAGAAGGGAAAGACGGAAAGGGGCGGCGCGGCAGCGCCTGGCAGGATCGGGATCGGAATCAGGATCGGGGTCCATGGGGTACTCCTTTGCGTGTGGGTGGCGCAGTCCCCGTACAGGCCGGGAGCCCTGTTTGCTGCAGTGCAATATGTGCCCGGAATTATCAAAGGCGAAAGTGCCTGCGGCCAGCCTTTGTTGGGAAGGCTGGCCTGTTCATTGGTGGATGCGGGATATACCTTCGTATAAAAGATGGCCGGCACAAGGGCCCCTCGGCCTGGCCCGGCTCGGCCCGGAAAGCAAAAAGCCGCCAGCGCGGAGCGGGCGGCTTGCGGGCGATGGCCTGCAGGAAAGCTCAGTCCACTTTCAGGCCGATGGCTTTCACCAGTTCGCCAAAGCGCTCGCGCTCGGTGGCGTGGTGGTCGATGAAGGCCTTGCGGCTCAGCGGCGCGGGCGTGGCGCCCAGG
Source organism: Delftia sp. ZNC0008 (assembly GCF_000799035.1). Lineage (NCBI taxonomy): Bacteria > Pseudomonadati > Pseudomonadota > Betaproteobacteria > Burkholderiales > Comamonadaceae > Delftia > Delftia sp. ZNC0008. The sequence continues at coordinate 3,402 of NZ_JTKZ01000271.1, read as the reverse complement.
GTGAGGATGACGTCGTTGACGTTCTTTTGCTCCAGCGCCTTGGCCACGGCAGTGCGAACGGCCTCGATCACCGATTCGGGCGTGCCCGTGGGCGCGTAGATGCCGAACAGCGTGTCCGCATCAAAGCCCGGCAGGCCGCTTTCGGCCAGCGTGGGCACGTTGGGGTACTGCGGCGAGCGGTGCGGGCTGCCGATGGCCAGCAGGCGCAGCTTGCCGGCCTCGACCTGCTTGAGGCCCGGACCCGGGTCGAACCAGAACTGCAGCTGCCCGCTGAGCACGTCGCTGAGCGCCGGGCCCGCGCCCTTGTAGGGGGCGTGCACGGCATCGACACCGGCCATGCGCTTGAACATCTCGCCGGCCAGGTGCGGCGAGCTGCCCTGGCCCGGCGAGCCGTAGGACAGCTTGCCGGGGTTGGCCTTCAGGTGCTTGATGAACTCGGCCACGTTGGTGGCGGGCACGGCGGGATTGGTCTCCAGGAACACATGCACGCGCGCCACGGCAGCCACGGGCGTCAAGTCCTTTTCGGGATTGAAGGCCAGCTTGCTGTAGATCATCGGGTTGATGGTGATGGCCCCGCCCGAGCTGAGCAGCAGCGTGTAGCCATCCTTGGGCGCGCGCACGGTTTCGCTGATGCCGATGTTGCCGCCCGCACCGGGCTTGTTGTCCACCACCACCGACTGGCCCAGCACCTGGGACATGGTGGGCGTGATGGCGCGCGCCAGCACATCGGCCGCGCCGCCGGGCGCGAAGTTCACCACCAGGCGCACGGGGCGCTCGGGCCATTTGTCGCCGGCCTTCTGCGCCAGCGCAGGGACCGAGGCCGTCGCGCCCAGCAGGGCCAGCAGGCCCAGGCGGCGCCAGCGGCTGAAGGGGGTTGTCTTGTGCATGAACTGTGTCTCCTTGGGTTGTGAATTCTTGAAAGCGTGATGGGAGCCCGGCGGCGGCGGGGCTGCAATCAGTCCAGCCGTATGCCCGCCGACTCGATGACCTGGCCCCAGCGCCGGCTTTCGCTGCGCCAGTAGTCACGCATCTGCGCAGGCGTGCCGGGCAGCGGCTCCAGCGACAGCGCCTCGAAACGCGCCAGCACGGCAGGCGAGCGCAGCGCCTGCTGCAGCGCCACGGACCAGGCCTGCACGGTGGCGTCGTCCGTGCCGGCCGGCGCCACCAGGCCCTGCCATGCATGGGCCTCGAAATCCTTCACGCCCTGCTCGGCCAGCGTGGGCACGCCCGGGTGGCTCTTGAGACGCTCGGCGCTGGCCACGCCGATGACACGCAGCTTGCCGGCCGCAATGTGCTGGGCCGCCGCCGCGCTGTCGGCCAGCATGAAGGGGATCTGGCCGCCGATCACATCGATCAGGGCCGGCCCCGCGCCGCGATAGGGCACATGGGACATCTTCACGCCCAGGCGCTGGGCCAGCAGTTCGGTGGCCAGGTGGTGGGGCGTGCCCAGGCCCGGGCTGCCGTAGCTGACGGGGCCTGGCTGGGCCTTCACCCACTGCGTGAACTCCTGCAGGTTGTGCACCGGCAGCTGGTTGCCGACCACGAGGAACAGCGGAAAGCGCGCCAGCAGGCCGATGGGCACGAAGTCCTTCTCGGCGTTGTAGGCCAGCTTGCGAAACAGGTGGGGGTTGGCCGCCAGCGTGGCGAAGTCGGCCGTGAAGACCAGGCTGCCCAGCTCGCGCGTGCGCGCCGCGTATTCGGCGGCGATGTTGGTGCCTGCACCGGGCTTGTTCATGACGACCACGGTGCGGCCCAGGGCCTTGCCAAAGGACTCGCCCACGCCGCGCGCCACGGCGTCCGAGCCGCCGCCTGCGGCAAAGCCCACCACCCATTCGACGGGCTTGCCGGTCTGGGCGTGTGCCGTGCCCATGCCCAGCAGGGGCGGGGCGCCTATGGCCAGTGCGGCCTTGAGTGCTTGTCTGCGCAGCATCTTGTCTCCTTGTTGTAGTGGCTCGTTTTGCCTTGAGCGCGTTCAGCGCGGTGCGACGGCGCCCGCGTTCTCCGACAGGCTGACCAGTGCATGCAGCGTGCGCGTCACGGGCACGGCAATGCCCAGCCGGTCGGCCACCTGCAGCACGGCGCCGTGGATGGCGCCCGTCTCGGTGGCACGGCCGGCCAGCAGGTCCTGCAGCATCGAGGGCTGGTGGCCCCGGTGGTGGTCCAGCGCATCGCGCACGGCCGCGCCCACGCGCTCGGCACTGGCGGCGACGCCATGGGCATGGGCGACGGACAGCACCTCGTCCAGCACGCGCTGCAGCAGGGCCTCGCCCTGCGGATTGGCCAGTCCGTCCACGGTCTGGCGCGTCACGGCGCACACGCCGTTGAAGGCGGCATTGAAGGCCAGCTTTTCCCAGATGGCCTCCTGCACCTGCGGGTCGATGCGGCAATGCATGCCTGCGCGGTTGAGGTCTTCCGCCAGCAGATCGAAGACTGCGCTGCGCTGGCCGTCGCAAGGCATGAAGCGGATGCCGCCCTGCCCCATGGAGCTGACCTCGCCCGGCGACATCACGCGCGCAGGCCAGGTGGTCACGCCCACGGCGATGCGTTCGAGCGGCACCATTTCACGCAACACATCGGCATGGCCTATGCCGTTTTGCAGGCTCAGGAAATGCGTGTCCGGCCCGATGAGGTGGGCGATGCCCTGCAGTGCAGCGCGCGTATGGGCCGACTTGGTGAAGACCAGCCACAGCGCGGGCCCCGCCGTGAGCTGCTCGGCCCGCGCGGCCTGCACGCGGGCCTGCAGCAGCCCCTCATCGGTGTGGCAGCGCGCGCCATCGCGGTTCAGGGCCTGCAGCAGCTCGTCGTTCACGTCGACCAGGGTCACGTCCAGGCCGATGCGGGCCAGCCGCGCCCCGAACAGGGTGCCCATGGCGCCTGCGCCGAGGATGCCTATGCTTCTTGTGTTTTCCATGGCTTTGTCTCCTGTCCCGGGGCCTGCGCTCAGGCGACCTCGACCTCGACCACGATGGGCTTGGGATGGGCCAGCGCGCGGGCCAACACATCGGACAGCTCGGCGGCGTTCTCCACATGCACGCCTTCGCAGCCCTGGCCACGCGCCAGCGCCACGAAGTCGATGTCGGGCAGTTCCGTGCCCTCGACCTTCTCGCCCTCGCGGTAGCCGAAGACATGGGCGAAATCCTGCAGCGCCGCGTAGCGGCGGTTCTTGAGGATCACGAAGCTGATGGGCAGGCGCAGCTGGGCTGCACTCCAGAGGGCCTGGATGGCATACATGGCCGAGCCGTCGCCGATGACGGCGACCACCTTCGCCTCGGGCTGCGCCAGTGCCACGCCCACGGCGGCCGGCATGCTGTGGCCCAGGCCGCCGCTGCACATGGTGTAGAAGGTGCCCGAATGGAAGATGGGCAAATAGGTCTGGATGGTGGAGCGCGAGCTGGGCGCCTC
>NZ_JTKZ01000174.1:0-8997 GCF_000799035.1 Delftia sp. ZNC0008 | reverse complement strand
AGGAAAGCGGCCTGCTCCAGGCAGCAGCGGGCCTCGGGCGTGGTCGCGGGCACGGCTCGGGGCTCGCACAGCCGAGCCTTTGCCACAAAGGGGTTGTGGCCCACCACCAGGCCCCAGGGCCGCATGGCGGTCAAGGGATCGACCGACAGCGCCTCCTGCTTGGTGAGCCCGAACGCCCGCGCCAGGCGCAGTCGCATGGCCAGCCGCGGCGCATCGGGCCGCACCGCCTCGATGGCCGTGAGCGCCTCCTCGTCGCCCCCGTCCACGGGCAGCAGCAATGAGCGCAGCAGCAGCCCGGCCTGCTCGTCGTCCTTGGCCGCCGCGGCATGGAGCAGGGCCACGCCCTGCTCCATGGATTCGATGCGTGTGGCGTCACGCAGCACCAGCGCACCCAGGCAAAAGCGCGCCAGCGTGGGATTGGCCACCGAACTGCGGTAGTCGGAACACAGGCGAAACAGGTGCAGCCAGGCGACGGCGATGCCGCCATCGGCGGCGCGCAGCAGCAGGGCTGCCGCCTTGCGCAGGTTCTGCGCGTGCACGAGGTTGTCTGGCGCAAGGTGCGCGCAGGACTGGCCGGAAAGCGCCCGCCCCAGCGCATGGCAGGCGCGCAGGTCGCCATCGGCGGCGCAGCGCTCCAGGCTGCTTTCTATCCAGCCCACCGCCAGCCGCCCCAGGCCATGGCCTGCCACCTCCGCCTGGTGAACCAGGTCGGCGATCAACTGCTGTATGGCGGGACAGGCAGCGGCATGGGGCAGATCGCCCAGGAGCTCCAGCATCTGCACTGCGCGTGGCGACTGGCCCATGGCCATGGCCTGGCGGGCTTCGCTGGCCATGACCTCGGCAATGTCCTGCGGCTGTACGGCGCGCAGGATCTGCAGGACCTGCAGCAGCTCGCCGCAGGTGAGCGCGGATGCGCCGCCTGCCCCGTGGCACGGAAGGGAAGCGCTGCACCGGCCCAGGCATTCCAGCGCCAGATCGAGTTCCCCCCGGATGAGATGCCATGCGGCGAGCTTCTGGCGCCCGACATCCTCGTACTGCGCAGCGATCCTCAAAGGCTCCAGCAGCCCGTGCTCCAGCAACTGCCTCAGCGGCAGATGCAGGGCCATGCAGACCGAGGCCTGGCGCCTGGCCTGGGGCAGTGCGGCCTGCAGGTAGCCGAGCCCCACGGAAATGCTTCTTGGCACGCCCGGACCCCCTGCCAGATAGGCCTCCCCGAGCTGAAGCCTGGCCCCCGTGTCCCCTCTTCTTGCCAGCATCCTCAGCTTGACATCCTCGCGACGCATTTTCTGTCCCCCCCGCCTATCTTTCAATACCCACCCACAGCCGCATCAGAGATACGACACGGATTATTTTTATTTCACCGGAGTCAATCCCCTGAATGCTATCAATGCCCAACATCCATCCACCCGACAGCAAAGTGACATTCAAGACATTTTGAAGAAAGGTAACTGTCATGAATGGCAGCCCCTCCCGTCTGGTGTTGGCGGGGTGGAACAGGTTTTGCACGAAAAGCCTGTGAATGGCTTGCCATGCCCTGCCCATTTCTTTTCAAGACCGAATGCGATCGCCTGCGGATTCTAGTATTTACCACAGCATCCGTTTTGAAAATGGATGCGCATGGAATCCACCATTCAATACAAGGATCAGGCATGAAATTCAATCGCATATTGGCGGCAGCATTGCCCGTCATTTCGCTGGCGGCCAGCGCCCAGTCATCCATCACCCTGTTCGGCATCGTAGACGTCAATGCGCGCTACGTGAGGAACAGCGACCTGCCTGGCAACCTGACCATGAACAACAGCGGCCTGGCCTCCGGGCGGCTGGGATTTCGCGGCGACGAGGATCTGGGCGGCGGACTGAGGGCCGGGTTCTGGCTGGAGTCGGATGTCAATGCCGACACGGGCACGTTCAGCTCCACGGGCAAGTTCTTCCAGCGCCGTTCCACCGTGAGCCTGTCGGGAGGTTTCGGCGAAGTGCGCCTGGGCCGCGACCTTTCGCCGGCTTCGGCACATACCTACAAATACGATCCGTTCGGCGTGATCGGACTGGCGGGTTCGGCCGTGACAAGCCGCATGCCGGACGGCTTCTCACCGTCCTACTACCGCCGGGACAACGCGATCCAGTACCTCTCGCCCAGCCTCTGGGGCCTGCGTGCGGAATTCATGTACGCCATGGACGAGAACCCATCGAGCAACGTGGGCCGCCACGTGGCAGGCCGGGTGCACTACGAAAACGGTCCATTGAGCCTGTCGCTTTCCTATGGCGCGACCGACATCGGCGCCGCCGGCACCAAGTTCAAGCAGTATGGCGCGGGCGCCTCGTACGATTTCGGTTTCGCCAAGCTCATGGGCCACTTCCAGCGGGAGGACCTGCCTTTCGGCACCTACGGCAGCAGCACCCTGGGCTCCGAGGACCGCTGGCTGCTGGGCATGACGGTTCCCGTGGGCAGCGGCCATCTCCGCGCCTCCTATGTGCGTACCGATTCGCGCAAGGGTCCGGTGGCATTCAATGACAGCGATGCGAACAAATATGCCATCGGCTATGTGCATGATCTGTCGCGCCGCACGGCCTTGTATGGAACCGTGGCCCGCATATCCAACAAGGGCAATGCGAATTTCGCCCTGTCGGGCGGTGCACCGGGGCTTGCTCCCAAGGGCACGTCAACGGGTGCGGAAGTGGGCATACGCCACAGTTTCTGATTTCCTTTCCGGGATTATTCCAGCCAGCGTTGCAAAACCGCTGGCGGCAGGCCGGGCAATGCCCTTTTTCCGCATTCACCAAACCATTGCCACGGCCTGCCATCCATCCATGTTCCGTTTGAATTGAAAATCCCATTTCCGCCAAGGAGCATTTCATGAAAAATATCAATGCCCTGTATATCGCAGGCATTTTTCTTGCCTGCCCAATGGCCCATGCGGACACTTTTCCCAACGGTCAATCGCATTACGGCTCGCCCGCGCCTGCAGGCTCCTACCGTAGCGTCGATCTGTCGCAGAAGACGCCCATCAACGTCACCTGCGGCGAAACCCTCAATTTCACCAGCAAGGGCAGGACATTCGCGTGGAAGGTCAGCTCCATCCGGCACAGCCATGTGCCGGTGGCGCGCTTTGCGCCGCCCGGTTTCGACACGCAGGGCCGCAGCATCTTCGTCATGCCCGCAGAGCACGAGCGAGGCGGCTGAAGGGGCCGCGTCGCTGCGGCCTGCGCTGCGCAGAATCCAACTCAACGCAACTCAACGCAGCAAAAAAAGGGCCCGCAATTCGCGGGCCCTTTTCGTTGCTGGAGGCAAGCCGAAGCTCAGGCCGCCAGGGCGCCGCGCATGGCGTCGATCACGGCCTTGTAGTCGGGCTTGCCGAAGATGGCGCTGCCCGCCACGAAGGTGTCGGCACCGGCATCGGCCACGCGGCGGATGTTGGTTTCCTTGATGCCGCCGTCCACCTCCAGGCGGATGTCGCGGCCGCTGGCCTCGATGCGCTTGCGCGCGGCCTCGATCTTGCGCAGCGTGCTGTCGATGAAGCTCTGGCCGCCGAAGCCGGGGTTCACGCTCATCAGCAAGATGAGGTCGATGTCGTCGATGACCCAGTCCAGCACGTCCAGCGAGGCGGCCGGGTTGAACACCAGGCCCGGCTTGGCGCCCTGGGCACGGATGTTCTGGATGCTGCGGTGCACGTGGGCCGTGGCATCGGGGTGGAAGCTGATGTAGTCGGCGCCGGCCTTGGCGAAGGCCGTGGCCAGTTCGTCCACGGGCGTGACCATCAGGTGCACGTCGACGGGCACGGGCTGGCCGTCGGGCGTCTTCGCATGGGGCTTCAGAGCCTCGCAGATCATGGGACCGAACGTGAGGTTGGGCACGTAGTGGTTGTCCATCACGTCGAAGTGGATCCAGTCGGCGCCGGAGGCGATCACATTCTTGACCTCGTCACCCAGACGGGCGAAGTCGGCAGACAGGATGGAGGGGGCGATGCGGTAGGTGGGGCTCATGGCCTGCGATTGTCGCAGCTAGCCCATACCGGCACCAGCGACGGCACAAAGCCATGGGTGGCGGCGCGTGGGGACGTTCGCAAGCCGGTACATTGCGGGCAGTTACCATTGCCGCCATGCCCATGAACGAGTTCCAGGTCCAGGTCCGCCCCGCCTTTTTGCCAGAGCAATCCGCTCCAGCGGCAGGCGTGTACGCCTTCTCCTACACGATCACCGTGACCAATACCGGCCAGGTGCCGGGCCAGTTGATCGCGCGCCACTGGATCATCACCAACGAACTGGGCCATGTCGAAGAGGTCAAGGGCCTGGGGGTGATCGGCCGCCAGCCGCTGCTGCAGCCCGGCGAGACCTTCGAGTACACCAGCGGCTGCCAGCTGCGCACGCCCAACGGCAGCATGCAGGGCAGCTATCTGTGCATCAGCCACGAGGGCGAAGTCTTCGAGTGCCCCATCCCGCGCTTTCATCTGCAGTCGGGCGCTGGCGGCGACAGCTTTCCGGACCCTGACAACCGCGTGCTGCACTGAGCGCGTTCCTCGGGGGAGGCGCTAGTCTTCCGCCCTGCCGCAAGACCCCTACATGAAGCGAATCACCCAAGACCTGCCCGGCCTTCTGGCCGCACTCGACCCCGAGGCCGACCTCGCGCACCGCCACATCTGGCTGATCCACCTGCTGGAGTGGGTGCGCGCGCCCAAGCCGTCGGTGGACGGCGCCGTGCAGCGTGTGCAGTTGCTGGTGGAGGCCGTGGAGGCCGATCCGGCCGTGCGCCAGCGCCTGCATGCGTGGTGGCTGCGCTTCATCGATACCGTGGACATCACGGCGCTGCTGGCCGATTTCGGCTTTGCGCCGCGCACCAACATGTTCAGCGAGCTGTCCGAGCGCGTGCGCTACAAGCTGCTGCCCAGCACGCCGGAGACGGTGGATGCCTCCGAGCTGTTCATGCTGGCCATGCCCGACGAATTCGACGCGCGCTGGCTGCACGCGCTGGACGCGGCCCTGCTCGAGCGCATCGCCGTACTGCTGACCGATGGCAGCGAGGGCCAGGGCAGCAGCTTCTGGCAGAACAGCCTGCTGGGCTCCATCACCTATTGCACGGGACAGATCCTGTCCACGGGCTTCTCGCCCGAGCTGCGCCTGCGCATGGACGAGCAGGCGCGCGACGACCAGCCCTTCCACGCCCTGATCCACGATGCGGAAAGCCTGCGCGTGGAGGTGCTGCACGCGCTGCGCACCAACGACCGGCGCGACGCGGCCGAGGCCCGGCTGCGCGAGCGCCTGGATGCCTGCCGCGCGGCCGTGACATCGGTGTACGCGCATTTCGAGTCCGAAGGCATTTCGGTGGGCCTGGTGTTTCGCCTTCGCCAGCTGCGCGCGCGCATCCTGCGCGTCAGGCGCCTGCTCGACTGCCTGCTGGCCGACAACCGCGCCACCGAGACGGCCGACCTGCTGGCCAACCTGGTGTCCGTGGGCATCGAGCGGCGCAGCCTGCGCGCGCTGCTGTCCACCAATACCTCGCTGCTGGCCGCCAAGGTGGCCGAGCGCAGCGCCGAGACCGGCGAGCACTACATCACGCGCACGGGCCGCGAGTACCTGTCCATGGTGACCAAGGCCGCCGGCGGCGGCTTCGTGATGGCCTTCACCACGCTGCTCAAGTTCGCGCTCTACGCGCTGGGGCTGTCGGCTTTCTGGGGCGGGCTGGCCGCGGGCATCAACTACTCCATCAGCTTCGTGCTGATCCAGCTGCTGCACTTCACGGTGGCCACCAAGCAGCCGGCCATGACAGCGCCGGCCATGGCCGCCAAGCTCAAGGACCTGCGCGCCAGCGAGGCCATCGAGGAATTCGTGGACGAGGTCGCGCACCTGGTGCGCTCCCAGGTGGCGGCCGTGCTGGGCAACGTGCTGGTGGTGCTGCCCATGGTGCTGCTGCTGTCGCTGGGCTATGCGCAGCTGTTCGGCCACACGCCCATCGACGAGCCGCATGCGATTGCCGTGCTCGATTCGCTGAGCCTGCTGGGCCTGTCGCCGCTGTTCGCTGCCTTCACGGGCGTGCTGCTGTTTGCCAGCAGCCTGATCGCGGGCTGGGCCGAGAACTGGTTCGTGCTGCGCCGGCTGGACTCGGTGATCCGCTACAACCCCGGCATCACGCGCTGGCTGGGCGCCGGGCGCGCGGATCGCTGGGCGCATTTCTGGCGCAAGAACATCTCGGGCTTTGCCGCCAATGTCTCGCTGGGCATGATGCTGGGCCTGGTGCCGGCCTTTGCGGCCTTCTTCGGCCTGGGGCTGGAGGTGCGCCACGTCACGCTGTCGGCCGGCCAGATCGGGGCCGCCATGGCCGCCCTGGGCTGGGAGGTTCTGCACTCCGACATGTTCTGGTGGGCGATTGCCCTACTGCCCATCAATGGCGCGTTGAACGTCACTGTCAGCTTTTATCTGGCATTCCGCGTTGCGCTGAGGGCACACAATGTCAGCGGAGTCGACCGCTCGCGCATCTATTCGGCCATCCGCCGCCGTCTGCGCACAGCGCCGCTGAGTTTCTTCCGCCCCTGAGCCTGCGGGACCTCGGGAACCACGCGGAACCCACGTGCTGGCGTGCCCGCCCGGCCTTGCAGCCTGGCAGGCACGCCAGTGGATCGCCAACGTAGTGTCCCCGTGCCAGGCGCACGGGACGCGGGCTTGCCCGCGCCGCAGGGAAGGCCTTGCGGAGCTTCGCTTGCGGGCCACTGGCTCGCGCAAAGGACGTCGCTGATGAATGACATGCTGAGCTTCTGGGAACCGTGGCTGCGGCCTTCGGCCGGGCTGGCCACGGTTCAGTGGTCCCTGCTGCTGGCCGTGGCCACCATGGTCGGCTATGCCTGCCAGCGCCATGCCGCCCTGCCCAAGGTCGTCGGCTACTCGCTGGTCGGCGGCATTGCCGGGTTGATCGGCTTTGGGGCCAACACCACCTGGCCGCTGCAGGGCACGGGGCTGTTCCTGCTGGAGCTGGGCGTGGCCATCGTGCTGTTCGAATGCGGCGGGCGCATCACGCTGCGCTGGTTCCGCCACAACCCCATGGTGCTGGTGCAAAGCGTGGCCGAGTCCGCGCTGACCTACGTGCTGGTCTCCCTGGTGCTGGGCTGGCTGGGCATGGCCCCCGAAGTGGCCGGGCCGCTGGCCCTGGTGGCCATGGCGGCCTCGCCCCTGGTGCTGACGCGCGTGGTGGCCGACATGCGTGCCGCAGGCGCCGTGACCGATCGCGGCCTGGTGCTGTCCACCCTGTCCACGCTGTATGCGCTGGCCCTGGGCAGCGCCAAGGCGGGCATGCTGACGCAGCCCAAGGCGGGCTTCGTGGCCTCGATCATGCCGGTGCTGGTGGTGCTGGGCGTCTCGGTGGCCGTGGCCCTGGTGCTGGCCGTGCTGATGCGCCTGGCGCTGCGCTTCATGAGCCCGGCCAGCGAGAACACCTCCATCCTCTTTCTCACCCTGATTTCGGCCAGCGTGCCGCTGACCTCGTACCTGGGCGGCTCGGCGCCGCTGGCGGCGCTGCTGGGCGGCATCCTGCTCAAGCAGTTCAACCCGCGCCCCTGGGCCTGGCCGCGCCAGCTGGGCACGGCGGCCTCGCTGCTGACCATGCTGATGTTCGTGCTGGTCTCCACCGTGGCCGCACAGGCCGACTGGAGCGCGCCGGTGGCGGGCGTGGTGGGCGCCGTGATCCTGGCGCGCCTGGTCGCCAAGACCCTGGGCGTGGCCGTGGGCAATGTGGGCACGGGCGCCAACTGGCGCCAGGCCTTCTGGGTGGGCTGCGCCATGGCGCCCATGTCATCGGTGGCGCTGCTGATCGCCTCGCAGTTCGTGGCCGCCGCGCCCGAGCTGGGCGCGCAGATCGCAGGCGTGGCCCTGCCCACCATTTTGGTGATGGAGGTGCTGGGCGCCGCCCTGGCCACCGTGGCCATCTACCGCTCCGGCGAAAGCTCCCGTCCCTGGAAGCCGCTGAGCCGCTCGAACACCGCAGGAGATGAACGTGAGTCTTGAAGCCTTCAACTCGTCCGAACCGCTGACCCTGGGCGTGGAGCTGGAACTGCAGCTGGTCAACACCCACGACTACGACCTGGCCCCCTACGCCGAGGACATGCTGCGCCTCATGCTCAAGAACCCGCTGCCCGGCAGCGTGGTGCCCGAGATGACGAACAGCATGATCGAGATCTCCACCAGCGTCTGCCATTCGGCCTCGGAGGTGCTGGGCCAGCTCAGCCAGATCCGCGATGCGCTGGTCAAAAGCGCCGACAAGCTCAACATCGCCGTGGTGGGCGGCGGCACCCACCCCTTCCAGCAGTGGCATGAGCGGCGCATCTACGACAAGCCGCGCTTCCAGGAGCTGTCGCAGCTGTACGGCTACCTGTCCAAGCAGTTCACCATCTTCGGCCAGCACGTGCACATCGGCTGCCCCGACGCCGACGCGGCGCTGCTGATGCTGCACCGCATGTCGCGCTACATCCCGCACTTCATTGCGCTGTCGGCCTCCAGCCCCTACGTGCAGGGCCACGACACGGCCTTCGACTCGGCGCGGCTGAACTCGGTGTTCGCCTTTCCGCTGTCGGGCCGCGCGCCCTGCGTGCTGCACTGGAGCGAGTTCGAGCAGTACTTCGACAAGATGACGCGCACGGGCGTGGTCAAGAGCATGAAGGACTTCTACTGGGACATCCGGCCCAAGCCGGAGTTCGGCACCATCGAGATCCGCGTGTTCGACACGCCGCTGACCATCGAGCGCGCAGCCGCCCTGTCCGGCTATGTGCAGGCGCTGGCCGCCTGGTTCATGGACACCCAGCCCTTCACGCCCGTGGAGGACGACTACCTGGTCTACACCTACAACCGCTTCCAGGCCTGCCGCTTCGGCCTGGAGGCCGTGTACGTGGACCCGGCCACGGGCGAGCACATGCCGCTGGCCGACCACATCCTCAAGACCATGGATGCCGTGGCCGACTACGCGGCCCGCCATGGCGCCGCGCCCGCCCTGCACCTGCTGCGCAGCGACGTGGCCGCCGG
>NZ_JTKZ01000658.1:0-5865 GCF_000799035.1 Delftia sp. ZNC0008 | reverse complement strand
CCGCGTCCCAGCTGGCGCAGGCCATGGGCATCACCGTGGCCGAGCTGCGCTTCCTGGGCTTTCACCGCGAGGTGGCCCGCACCCACCACTACCACTCGTTCACCCTGCCCAAGAAGACCGGCGGCGAGCGGCTGATCTCCGCGCCCATGCCGCGCCTCAAGCGCGCGCAGTACTGGGTGCTGGACAACATCCTCGCCAAGGTGCCCGCGCACGATGCCGCGCACGGCTTCCTGGCCGGCCGCTCCATCGTGAGCAATGCCGCGCCGCATGCGGGCCACGACGTGGTCATCAACCTGGACGTGAAGGACTTCTTTCCCAGCATTGCCTTCGGCCGCATCAAGGGCGTGTTCCGGCATCTGGGCTACGGCGAGGCCATGGCCACCCTCCTGGCCCTGCTGTGCAGCGAAAACCGCGCCCAGGCCTGGCAGGTGGATGGCGAGAAGCTCTTCGTCGGCGGCAAGGCGCGCGAGCGCGTGCTGCCCCAGGGCGCGCCCACCAGCCCCATGCTCACCAACCTGCTGTGCCGCCGCCTGGACCGCCGCCTGCTGGGCCTGGCCAGGCAGCTGGGCTTTGTGTACACGCGCTATGCGGACGACCTGACCTTCTCGGCCTCGGGCGAGGCCGCGCGCGACAACGTGGGCCGGCTGCTGGGCCGCGTGCGCTGGATACTGCGCGACGAAGGCTTCACGCCCCACCCCGACAAGGAGCGCGTGATGCGCAAGGGCCGCCGCCAGGAGGTCACGGGGCTGGTGGTGAACGCGGACAAGCCCGGCGTATCGCGCCAGACGCGCAGGCGCCTGCGCGCCGCCCTGCACCGCGCCACGCAGGCCGGGACAGGCCTGCCCGGCCTGCCAGGCCAATCTGTCCAGCCTGCCCAGGCGCCCCACTGGCAAGGCCAGCCGGCCCATGCCTCGCAGTTGCTGGGAATGGCGCAGTTCGTCCACCAGGTCGATCCCGTGCAGGGCGGGCCGCTGCTGGCACAGGCCCGGCAGCTCACGCGCAGCCCTGTGGACCGGGCGAACGACGCCCTGCTCGAGGCCAGCCGGCAGGACCGCGCCGCCGCGCGCGCCAAGCCCCCCGCAAACGCCACGTTCCGGCGCCTGGCAGCCAGCGGGCAGGCACCTGCGCTGGCCAGCGGCAAGCCATGGTGGCAGCCGGCCGCACCCGCAGCGCCCGTGCTGGAGAAGACCGACCAGCAGCGGCGCGAGCAGCGCCAGGAGGAACGGCAGGCCGCCCGACAGGCGGCTGGCCCTGCCCCCGGCGCCGCAAGCACCCTGCCCGCGGCATCGCCATCACCGGCCGCACCGGACCCGAATCCGCCCGCATCGAAAAGGCCGCCGATGGCCGGCCTGCTCACCTACTGGGCGCAGATCGTGATCTGCTTCCTGCTGGGCACCGTGTTCCAGGCCCGGCTGATCACGCTGATCGGCATCGTCCTGGTCGTCATCCTCAGGTACCGGCGCATCCAGCGCTGGGATGTCTTCGGGGCGGCGATGGTGGTGGCCGTGCTGGTCGGCCTGGGATTGCGGCTTTCGTAGCGATCAGCGCACCGCGCTGCGCAGTGCCAGAAAGCGGCGCGGCGAGGTGCCCACGGCCTTGCGGAACATGGTCACGAAGGCCGGTGCGCTTTCGTATCCCAGGGCATCGGCCACGGTCTGGATGCGCAGCCCCTGGGACAGCTGCTGCAGCGCGGTGAGCACATGCAGCTGGCGGCGCCACTGGTTGACGGTGAGGCCGGTCTCGGCCAGGAACAGCCGCGTCATGCTGCGCTCGCTCATGCCGATGCGCTGGGCCCAGTCGGCCAGCCGCGCCTGCAGCTGGGGCTGCTCGCACAGGGCGCCGGTCATGCGGCGCAGGCGGCGGTCGCGCGGCAGGGGCAGGTGCAGGCCCTCGGGCTGCGCGTTCTGGATTTCATCGAGCAGGACCTGCATGAGCCGGCCATCGCCGCTGTCGGGCTCGTAGTCCTGCGGCAGGCCCTGCACGCGCTCCAGCAGGGCATGCAGAAAGGGCGAGACGGCCAGCGCATGGCAGGGGCCGGGCGCGGGGCGCGCCGCGCCGGATTCCACAAAGACGATATGGCCGCTGGCCGCACCGCTGCAGCTGACGCGGTGCAGCGTGCCGCCCGGAATCCAGGCGGCGCTGCGCGGCGGCACCACGCAGACGCCGGCCTCGGTCTCCAGCGTGATCAGGCCCGCATTGGTGACCATGAGCTGGCTCTTGCGGTGGGCATGGAAGTCCATTGCCCAGTCACCCGGGCCCGAGCGCATCGGCAGGACGATCACGGGACGGTCCACATGGTCGGGATCCCACCTCTCGGGCAGGACTTTGAGCAGGGCGGAATCCACGGCATTCATGGTGTTTCTCTCAGTTCATGTCAATCGGTCATCAATCGGACCCGAGCAGCTCCCGTGCACGCTGCTGCGCCTCCTCGGGGGAGGCCACCAGCAGCATGGGATAGCCCCAGGCCTTGCCGAACATCTGTGCGAAGGCCTCGGCCTCGGCGCGCTTGTGCGCATCGGGCTCGGCGTGGACCAGGGCGCGCACCAGGCTTTTGAGCTCGGGGCGGCGGGCCTTCATCCACAGCACGACCTGCTTGCGCTCCTCGGGTGAGCGCTCCTCCTGGGCCATGTCGCCGTCGCTGAAGAAGACAAAGGCCTGGCCGCGGGCCAGCAGGGCCGAGAAGTCCTCCAGCAAGCGGTCCACGGGCACGGCCTTGTCGCGCTCGTAGCCCATGCGGACCAGGGGAAAGCTGCTGCTGTCGATGTACATGGAAACCTCCGGCCGATGCCATTCAATACAAATGAGACCCATTACTGTATGAATGAACGGCAGCTGCGTCATTGCAGCACTCGGCCAAAGAATTTCGCAGTCCGGCCAGGACGCTCGCATGGGCGGTACAGACCCGGTTGCCCTGTTCCTGCGCTTTCGCTCAGAATGGCCGCATTCTTCGAGTTCAAGTGAACTTGAAGTCAAGCCACGAAGGAAAGCCACCATGAAAACCGAGGATGATCCGCTGCTCAGCATCGGCGACGTGGCGCAGCGCAGCGGGGTCAAGGCCTCGGCGCTGCGCTTTTACGAGTCGCTGAACCTGATCGAGTCCGTGCGCAGCGCCAGCGGCCACCGGCGCTACCACCGCTCGTCGCTGCGGCGCATCGCCTTCGTGGTGTTCGCCCAGCGCATCGGCTTCACGCTGGAGGAGATCGCCGAGCAGTTGGCCAAGCTGCCCAGCCGCCATGTCCCCACGGGCGGGGACTGGCAGAAGATGTCGCGGGTCTGGAAGCAGCGGCTGGACGACCGCATAGGCGAGCTGCAGCGGCTCAGCGAGAGCCTGGACCAGTGCATTGGCTGCGGCTGCCTCTCGCTGCGCCACTGCGTGCTGCACAACCCCGGCGACCTGTGCGCACAGAACGGCCCCGGGCCACGCCGCTGGCTGGGCGACCCGCCGCCCGTGGCCATGGGCGGGCCCTGCCCGGGCCACTGCCACGACGAAGGCTGATCAGGACACGCGCCGTGTCGTGACGAAGTCCAGCGGCAAGCGCTGGTGGCAGCCCGCCACCCCGACCGCGCCCGTGCTGGAGAAGACCGGCCAGCGGCGGCGGCCATTCCGTCATATAGATCCATGCCTGCATTCAGAAAAAAAATTAAGCAGCCACATGGAACTTCAAATTCATTTACTTACATTTATAAGATTATTCTGAAGAAGTCCTCATGATCGATTGATCTCAATCTTGTCTATGATCCCTTCCATCGAAAAGACCAGGTAGGTCGCCCATCGAAGGCAGTTCATAAAATGGAATGCCGATTCAGTACAGTGCAAACCATTAAATCGAGGATTGACGGCTGAGGCGAGGCGCGAAGCAGCAACGTATCAATGGTTTTTCAGCGGCTCTAAGAAAAGAAATCTTTATGGCTACCAAACGTCCGGCCTTCAGCCAAGCATGGCATGCCTTCATGGCAGTGCGCATTCCCGTTAAAGAGGTCGGCCGAAAGATCGGCGGCATGGTTCAAAAGAACACCGAGCTCGACCCAAAGCTTGGAGGCTTTGAGAATGCCTGTCCGATCCGGATGAGCTATGTGCTCAACATGACGGGATTTCCAATTCCGAAGGGCAGCACCTACAAAACCGTGAGTGGGGCTGACGGTAGACAGTACATGTACAGAGTGGCAGAAATGATGGCGTATTTGGAAAAGACTTTTGGCAAGGCTGAAAAAACCGTGCGTTCGCCGAAGACGACCGACTTTATTGGTATGAAGGGAATCATCGTCGTCAAGGGCCACGGATGGGGCAATGCAATCGGCCATGTGACCCTATGGAACGGCACGGAATGCTCTGACACTTGCCACTTGATGTCGGACCCTGACAACGGCACGTTCGTGCCCGACATTGCATCCATTTGGGTATTGCCATGAAGCCCTCAGTCCTGCTATGGGTCTTGGCTGGTATCGCTTGCGCAACGGTGCAGGCGCAGACGCTCCCGCAAACAAGCAAGTACAGCCAGAAGACCCTTCTGAAGAATTGGGCGCTCAGCATTTGCTTGGCGCAAGTGGCTCAGGACGAGCGCACTGCCAGGGACGCCGGGTCCACCGCCGGAGCCTACCTGGAATTTGGTCAACAAGACTTGGCCGTGTATGACGACCTCCGGGCTCTGGTTGCCAAGTATGTTGCCCTGAAATACGGCGGTTCAGTGCCCTCGGAATTCAACACAATGAAGTGCATTGACCTGTTTCACAGCAAGGAGCTAGACCGGATCACCTCCAAGGCAGTGAAGACTGTAAGGGTCAGGTAGGCCGGGACACAGAAAGGGCCAGCCGGTCAACGCTGCAAGGCAAAACGCCCAAGCAGACGATGAATATCTGCGGCCCCGGCGCGGCGCCGTGTCAGGTCGGCTTGCGCACGAAGTCCAGCACCGCCTGCAGCATGCGCTGCAGCGTGGGCTGGATCTGTTCGGCGCGCTCGGGCAGGTAGTCGAAGGGCAGCGCTTCCTGCATGTAGCTGCACTGCGTCATCTCCAGCTGCACGGCGTGGATGCCGGCCTCGGGCTGGCCGTAGTGGCGCGTGATGTAGCCGCCCGTGAAGCGGCCGTTGAGTATGGCGGTGTGGCCCGGCGCGGTCTGCGCAATGGCCAGCAGATGCTCGGCCAGTTCCAGCGCGCAGCTCGTGCCCTTGCCGGTGCCCAGGTTCAGGTCGGGCAGCTTGCCTTCGAAGAAACGCGGCAGCACCGAGCGGATGGAGTGCGCGTCCCACAGCGCCACGGTGCCGTGCACGGCCTTGAGGCGGTCCAGTTCGGCGCGCAGCTGTGCGTGGTACGGGCCCCAGATGGCCTCGCGGCGCGCGGCGATCTCGGCGTCTGCGGGCACATCGGCCGGGTCGGCGTACAGCGGCGTGTCGTCGAAGGTGTCCACGGGGCACAGGCCGGTGACGCTCTGGCCCGGGTAGAGGCTGGCGCCATCGGGCGGACGGTTCAGGTCCACCACATAGCGCGAATGCGTGGCCACGAGGATGGAGGCGCCCATGGCCCTGGCGAACTCGTACAGGCGCGGCAGGTGCCAGTCGGTGTCGGGCACGTGGCGGGCTTCCTCGGTCAGGCGCGCGGCGATGTCGGGCGGCACATGGGTGCCCGCATGCGGCATGGAGATCAGCAGCGGCGCCGTGCCCTGGTGGAAGACGAAGGGAGGGGGAGCGGTATCGGTCATGGCGTGATTCTGGAACGTTTCTGGCGGGTTTCGCGGGCCCATGGCATGCGGGGGCCTCAGGATTGCAGGGTGGCCGCGCGGGCCGCGACAAAGCCATGGGCTGCCGCCTCGTGCAGCGCATGCCGTCCCGCCTGCACGCGGCGCTCGCCCCCCACCCACAGGCTGACGCGG
>NZ_JTKZ01000513.1:0-4775 GCF_000799035.1 Delftia sp. ZNC0008 | reverse complement strand
CCGCGTCACGCTGCTGGAGGTGGCCAGCGGCAAGGCCCTGGGAGCGGTCACCGAAGACCAGGGCTGCGACACGCGGCAGGAGGCCGATGCCCGTGCGCTGCGGCTGGGCAAGCGCCATGTGATGAAGGTGCTGCATCAAGGCTGAGGTGCCAGGGTGCTGGCGCCTGCCCGCGCCCCTCAATCCATCTTCACGGCCACCAGCTTCCACCCCATCAGGCCTTCGCGCCTGAAGATAAAGCCGCCCGGCTCGCCGCGCGGGTGCACGAAGACCTTGGACCAGCCCTGGTACTCCACGGAGTAGTCCTTGCGCGGCGGCCCGCCCTGGGTGTCCACGCCCACGCCTGCGGCGGCCACGTCCGTAGGTTTGCCGGGCTTGCCTTTTTCCAGCATGAGCATGACGCCGTCGGGCGAGACCAGCGCCTCGGTGAACTGGCTGACCAGGCCCTGGGCCAGTTGCTGGCCAAAGCCGGCCAGGGGGTTGGAGGCGCTGTCGCCCGAGCCGCCCATCTGGGATTGCAGCCTGGCCATCATCTGGCCCTTGATGCTTTCGCGCAGCGCAGGGAAGTCCACGTAGCCGGACAGGGCCTGGGCGTCGCGGCGCTCCACGGCCTTGCCGATCTGGTGCAGGGCGATATAGGGCGATGCATAGAGCAGTCCGGCCGCAGCCACGCAGAGGGCGGCCAGCGCACCGGCCAGTGTTTTGGGTTTCATGGATCTCTTTCGTGAAAGCGTGCCAGCGGCCACGCGCAAACGCGGATTCTAGGCGGGCCCGTCCGGCGCGAGGCGCCGGCCAGGGACGGCCCCGGGCACAGGCCGTCTCTTCCTGCCGCAGCAATGGGCAGAGAACCCCTATCAGGCCAGGGCGAATACCTGAAAAGCTGGTATTGCCTGCCCCATCAGATTCATACTATAGTTTGTAACAAATAGTTTACAAACCAATACAACATGGATCGCCATTGGCCACGCAGGCCATCGGCAAGCCAGCATCGCCGTTTCCGGGTGCCTGTGAGCCTTTGTGCAGACCGGGCATTTACCGTGAATGAAATCTCATTTTCACGACCGAGTTCTTTTTGCGAGAGATGTGAGCAATCACGGGGCGGCCTGACAACGCGAGTACCCACCAACCATCCGCAATGCATGCAAAGGACGCAGTATGAATAATTTCAAGTTATCGACTCGCCTGACCGCCTTGATTGGTTTTCTCTCACTGCTCATGATCGTGATCGGCGCTTTCGGACTTTATGGAATCAGCGAGTCCAACCGCCGATTCAAGGTGGTCTATGAAGAGCGCCTGGTCGCACTGGGCGATCTGCTGGAAGTGCAGCGCCTGCTGCTGCGCAACCGCAATGCGGTCTCGGGCGCCATTGCCGTGCACCTGCCCGAATACACGCAGCAAAAGCAGCAGGAGATACAGACCAACATCAACGACGTGAACAAGGCCTGGGCCTCGTTCCGCCAGACCCGGATGACCGAGGAAGAGGCGCAGCTGGCCGACCGCTTCGAGGCCGTGCGCGCGCTGTTCCTGCAGGGCTTTCTGAAGCCGGCCCAGCAAGCGCTGCTGTCCGGTGACCTGGAGCTGGCCCGGCAGTTGCTGATCGACAAGGACGAGGCGCTGTACGCGCCGCTGCGTGATGTGATCGTGCAGCTGACCGCGCTGCAGACCCGCGTCGCCAAGGAGGAATACGAGGCCGCGCAATCGCTGTACCAGGTGATTTTTGCGGTGGCCGTGGGCTCCATCATCGGGGGCGTGCTGCTGGGAGTGCTGCTGGGCTGGTCCATCATCCGCAACATGGCGCGGTCGCTGCGACAGGCCATCCATACGGCCGATGCCGTGGCGGCGGGAGACCTGACGCGGCACATCGATGTGCGCGGCAAGGACGAGGTGTCCATGCTGCTGCGCGCCCTGCAGACCATGCAGGAGGGGCTGCGCGGCGTGGTGCGCCAGGTGCACCAGGGATCGGTCAGCGTGGCGGCGGCCAGCGGGCAGATCGCGCAGGCCAACCAGGACCTGTCCTCGCGCACCGAAAGCCAGGCCAGCGCGCTGCAGCAGACGGCAGCCTCCATGGAGCAGCTCAGCTCCACCGTGCGCCAGAACGCCGACAACGCGCAGATGGCCAACCAGCTGGCCCTGGGCGCCTCCACCGTGGCCGAGCAGGGCGGCGAAGTCGTGCGGCAGGTGGTCGACACCATGCGCGGCATCAGCGAATCGAGCCGGCAGATCGCCGACATCATCAACGTGATCGATGGCATTGCCTTCCAGACCAACATCCTGGCGCTGAACGCGGCCGTGGAAGCGGCACGCGCCGGCGAACAGGGCCGGGGCTTTGCCGTGGTGGCCACCGAGGTGCGCGGCCTGGCCAGCCGCAGCGCCGAGGCCGCCAAGCAGATCAAGCAGCTCATCACCGACAGCACCAGCCGCGTGCACAACGGCAGCGCGCTGGCCGACCAGGCCGGCACGACCATGGCCGAGGTGGTGGACGCCATACGCCGCGTGACGGACCTGATGGGCGAGATCAGCGCCGCCAGTTCCGAGCAAAGCTCGGGCGTGGCCCAGATCGGCCAGGCGGTCACGCAGATGGACCAGGCCACCCAGCAGAACTCGGCGCTGGTGGAGGAGATGGCCGCCGCGGCCTCCAGCCTGCGCGGCCAGGCCGGCGACCTGGTGCGCACGGTGGGCGCCTTCAAGCTGGAGGCGGCAAGCGGCCATCAGCATGCCGCCGTGGAGCTGCAGCGCAGGCAGCCCATGCTGGCAGCAGGCTGAGACGGAAAGAAACAAGAGCGAAGAGCGCGCGCGAGAAGCCGCCAGACAGGCCAGAGCAAGGCAGCAACAGGCCCTGGCCGCCGGGCCAGTGCCTGCGGCTGGCTCAATGCAGCGCGGTGCCCCTGGCGCCGCGGCTGCGCGCCATCTTGACGCGGTACATGGCCGCATCGGCCTTTTGCAGCGCGTCGTCGGCGTCAATGGAGTCCGGCCGCAGGCAGACCACGCCCACGCTGGCGCCGCCGTAGTCCAGCGTCTTGCCATCGTGCAGCTCGACCTTCATGACCGAGGCCTCCGACAGGCGCTGCTGCAGGTCGCGCGATACGGCGTCGGCCTCGCTGCCGAACAGCGGGCCCACGCCGATGAAGACGAACTCGTCACCGCCGAAGCGCGCCAGCATGTCGGCGCTGCGCAGATGGGAGGACAGGCGCTCTCCCATGGCGCGCAGCAGTGCGTCGCCGGCCTCGTGGCCGTGCTCGTCGTTCACGTTCTTGAAGCGGTCCAGGTCGATGAAGCCCACCACCACGCATTCCTGGCTGCGTGCGCAACGTGCAATGAGCCGGCCCAGCTCGTCGGTGAGGCAGCGCCGGTTGGGCAGGCCGGTCAGCGGGTCCAGCAAGGCCAGTGCCGCCAGCTCCTGGTTGGCCTTGCTCAGGCTGGTGATGAGCTGCTCGCGCTCCACGCGCTCGGCGATAAGGTTGGCGAACAGGCGCAGCAGGCCCTGGGCCTCGGTGCTCAACGCCTGGGAGGTCTTGCTGGCCGCGCACAGCGTGCCGTAGAGCTGGCCGTCGGAAAAGCGTACCGGGGCGCTGGCGTAGGTGCGAATGCCCAGTTCACGCGCGGCCTCGGAGTCGCCCCAGCAGGCACCGACATCGGGCGTGTACATGCGGCCTTCGTCCAGGGCGCGCTTGCACAGCGTGTCGCCCCAGGGGACGACCAGGCCTTCGGGAATCTGCATCTCGCTCGCGTTGCGCGCGTACAGCACGCGCTGCTGGCCCTGTTCTTCGTTGATGGTGGTGAGATAGGTGGACTCCAGATGCGTACTCTCTTCGAGCATTTGCAGCAGGGGCCGCGTCAACTCTTCCAGAGAATGCGCCTGGGTCACGGACTGGGACAGGCGCTGGACAAGGGACTCCATGAAATACCTCTCGAAATGACGACGGAAGCAGACTGCCCGCGCGCCTGATGAGGGAATGGGAAGGCAGGCGGGCCGGCACCAATTTGGGGATTGTGACCCGGCCAGACGCAGGCGGGAAGCATCCCGGCCGCGCTGCAGGCCGACAAGCCTGCGCGCCACGCGCCGCTGTCAGCAGGCCGACACAGGCGGCCATATCACCTGCACGCGCAGGCCGCCCAGCGTGGGCGAGCGGTCGAGCAGCAGGCGTGCTCCATGCCGCTGGGCAATGGTCTGCACGATGGCCAGGCCCAGTCCGCTGCCCTGCGCCTGCTGGCCCGCAGAAGCCGCTGAAGCCGCTGAAGGCCCACGCACAAAGCGCCGCAGCACCAGTTCGCGCTCGCTTTCGGCAATGCCGGGGCCCGAGTCCTCGACCACCAGCGCGCGGCCCTGTGCATCGCTGCGCCAGCCCACATCGACGCGGCCGCCTTGCGGCACGTACTTGATGGCGTTGTCCAGCAGGTTGCGCACCAGCATCTGCAAGGCCTGTGCGTCGCCCGCCACGGCAAAGGACTGCCGCAGATGCGGGGACTCGCTCAGGCCCATGTCCAGGCCGTGCTGCTGGGCCGCCACGGCCTGGTCCGCCAGGGCCTGCTCCACCACCTCGCGCAAGTCCACGTCCGCAGGTGCGGCCGTGGCAGCGCCGTGCGGCCCCTGCATGCCTTGCGGGCCTGGGGCCGTGCCTTGTACCGTGCCTTGGGCTTCCTGCCGCGCCAATGTCAACAATTGTTCGACGAGCCGTGTGGCCCGGTCTATGCCGGCCGAAAGACGCTGCACGGCCTCGTCATGCGCGGCCGCATCGGGCGCGCGCTGCAAGGCCACCAGTTGCAGCTTGAGCGCGGC
>NZ_JTKZ01000014.1:0-5659 GCF_000799035.1 Delftia sp. ZNC0008 | reverse complement strand
CCGCGTTGCGACACGAACGCGCGCTGGCGCAGCGCATCCAGATCGACATGGAGCATGCGGCCATGGCGCTTGACCGCCCTGCCCGCGACGAAGACGCTGTCCACATTGCCCGGATGGGCAGCCAGCACCACCGCGCCCACGGCGTCGCAGACGGGCGCCAGGTTGATGTCGTCGGTGCGGATCAAGATGACATCGGCCTGCTTTCCAGGCGTCAGCGAGCCGATCTTGTGCGACAGGCCCGTGGCATGTGCACCGGCCACCGTGGCGAACTCCAGCACATCGCGCAGCGAAAGAGTAGGCGGCGCGTGCTCCACGCGGCAATGCCGACCACCCATCCAGGATCGGTAGTAGGCGAAGGCATGGCGCATCTGCGTGAACATGTCGCCCGAGCATTTGGTCTCGGTGTCGCCGCTGAGGCTGGGCCGGATGCCCACGGCCAGCATGCGGTCGAACGGTATGTCGCCTATGCCCTGGGCGTTCATCTCGCAGTGCACGCCCAGCGAGGCACTGACCCCGGCATCGGCCATCATCGCAATCTCGTCGGCGCCGCTGAAGCAGCAGTGCACAAAGGTCAGGTCATCGCCCAGCACGCCGGCCTCGTGCATCTGCGCGATCGCCCGCACCTGCGCATTGCGCGCATAGGCCCCCATGTGGATGGTCGAGCGCAGTCCCAGCTCGCGCGCCAGCCGCAGATCGTCCAGCCAGACCTCGCGCCGCGCCATCTCGGGGCCGCGCCCGGCCATGGCCAGCGTCAGCAACTGGTCGTCGCTGGAGAAATAGCGGGCGCGCAGCCGCCTGATGTCCTGCGGATGTCCACGCTGGCTGTCAAACATCCACGACGCGCCATCCACCAGCGGCCAGCCATGGGCGAACACACCACGGATGCCCGCCTCGCGCAGACCCAGGATGGCGGCGTCGGCATGCTCGGGCGAGTTCTGCACATGCGACCAATCGAGCATGGTCGTGATCCCGCCATCCAGGGCCGACACGGCGCCCAGCAGCGTGCCCACATGCACGTCCTCGGCGCGGTAGCCGGCCCCCCTGGCGCCCAGCATCTCGGCGAAGTAAATCTGCGGATCGATGTCCGCGTAGCAATGGCGCACGCAGCTTTGCCAGGTATGGCGGTGCGTGTCCACAAAGCCCGGCAGCACGATGGTGTTGCGCGCATCGATGCGCTGGGCATGCGGTGCATCGATGCGCGGGGCCACGGCAGCGATGCGCTCGCCCTCGATCAACACATCGCCGCTGCGCAGCTCACCAATGCCCGGGTCCATGCTGATGATCCAGCCGCCGCTCAGCAGCAAGCATTCCTCGCTCATGCCGCCACCTTCAGCCAGCGGGCCAGTTGCGCCTGCACTTCGCCGGGCCTGGCCAGGCCGTCACTGGCCCAGGCCACATAGGCGTCAGGCCGCACCAGCAGCGCCTTGACCTGGGCCATGGACGCCGGCGCATGGGCGGCGCGGGCCTGCAGCACCGTGACGGGCAGGCCCTGCACATCGAGATCCGCGAACTGCCGGCCCGTGCCGTCCAGATCGAGCAACAAAAAGTGCCGCTCGCGCAGCAGTTGCGTGACGCTGGCCGAGCGCCCGTCCAGCAGCAGCAGATCGATATCGGGCATGCGGTGGCCGGCCAGCGCATGGCTGCCCGGCTCGCTGCGGTATGGCGCCTCCAGGCCGCACAACTCCAGCACCAGCTTGCGCTGTACATCGGGCAGGGGAACGATGTGCTGGGCCATGCGCCGTTTGAGCGCCACCGCCTCCGGCCCGAAGCTGAACTGCAGCGCGCACTGCGCCTTCACGCTCTCCAGCAGCGCGTGCATCACCGGCAGCCGCTCGCTCTCATAGGTGTCGAGAACGGCATCGCCGGCCAGACCCCTGACCACGAGAGCGAGCTTCCAGCCCAGGTTGAAGGCGTCCTGCAGGCAGAAATTCATGCCCACACCGCTGGATGGATAGTGGATACGCGCGGACTCGCCGACCAGCAGCACCCGCCCCTGCCGCAGTTGGGGCACGGCCCGCATCTGGTCGTCGAAGCGCGAAGCCCAGCGCAAGCCCTGGATGCCGTAGTCGGTGCCGTGCACGTCGCGTATGCACTGCAGCGCCTCCTGCAGCGTGACGGGCTCGTCCTTGGGCGCATGCATGCGCTCGCGGTGCACGATGTTGAACCGCGTGATGCCCTCGCCAAACGCATAGCCCCGTACCCAGCCCAGTTCGTTGTCCGCATTGAGCCGTCCGCCGGGCCAGGGCGCGGTCAGTTGCGCATCGATCACCATGCCCCGGAACGTGCCCGGCCGGCCCTCGAATGCAATCCCCGCCTGGGTACGCACCACGCTGCGTCCCCCATCGGCCCCGACCAGATACTTCGCCCTCAACGTGGTGACGGCGCCCTGGGCTTGCTGCGGGTCTTGCACGTCCACTTCCACACCGTCGGCATGCTGGCGCAGTGCCGTCACCTCCATACCCCGGCGGATCTGCGCCCCGCACTCTTGCGCCCACGCCCAAAGAAGATCCTCGGTCATGTTCTGGGGCAGGCCCAGCGTGAAGCCGAAGCGCGTGTGCAGATGGCGCCATTCGATGGGATGAAAGCCCGCCCAAATGTGCGATGGCCGGAACGGATAGTCCACGATCTCACGGGTCTTGCGGATGAATCGGTCCGCAATCCCCCGCGCGTCGAACAACTCCAGCACCCGGGGCAACAGGGTGCCCGCACGCGACTGCACGCCCTGCGTGCGCCTTTCCAGCACCAGCGTGCGCGCGCCGGCCCCCGCCAGTTCGGCCGCCATGGTCAGCCCCGACGGGCCCGCTCCCACCACAATCACATCCCACTGCATCGCATCGCCCCCATTCACATCGAAAAACCTGTGACCCACCGGCCTAGAAGGCGTGCGTCACGCCCACTTCCAGCGCCAGTTGGCGCCGCCCCGAGGCCGGAGCCTGATTGCGCATCAC
Organism: Delftia sp. ZNC0008; assembly: GCF_000799035.1. Taxonomy (NCBI): domain Bacteria; kingdom Pseudomonadati; phylum Pseudomonadota; class Betaproteobacteria; order Burkholderiales; family Comamonadaceae; genus Delftia; species Delftia sp. ZNC0008. The sequence goes on along the minus strand of NZ_JTKZ01000014.1, from coordinate 2,711 downwards.
GGCCTTTTGCCCCTCCCCGGCCTGCTGCACCACGCCCAGCACATACAGGCTGGTTCGCCGCGACAGCGCGTAGTCGGCATGGGCGTGCGCCTGGCTCCAGCGGTAGGAGGCCAGCCGCGTGAACGCATAGCCGCCGCCCACGCGCAGCGCCGGCGTCACATATTTGTAGAAGCCCAGATCCAGGGTCTGCGCCCGCTCACGCCGGCCCAGGGCCGACAGGCGCGTATGGCTGTAGTTGCCCATCCAGCGCCAGCCATCGCGGGTGTAGGCCAGGCCCGCCGTACCGGTCTCCTGGTCCTGGGAGATCGCTGTGGCCGGCGCCTGGCTGAAGTCCTGGCCGTACAGCCGCGGCACGCCCAGCCTCAGCCCGGGCGCGTAGGGAACGCCCTTGACCGATTCCCAGATGGCCACCGCCTGCAAGGGGCCATCGGTGTAGCCCAGTTGGGCGCCCACCACTCGCCCCGTGTGGGTGGCTGAATCCCGCTCCGCCGCGCCGTACATCGCGCCGAACTGCCAGCCGCCGCGCACGGGGGACTTGTACTTGAGCGTGTTGTTCAGTGCCGTGCCTACCGTGCGGTCCAGATTGCCTGGATGGGTGGCCAGCAGCGAGGTGAACCGCTCCGAGGTGAAGGGCACGGCGTCGGCCAGCAGGTCGTACATCGCCCCCATCGTGAAGCTTCCCCAGGTGGCCGAAGTCAGGCCCACATAGCTCTCCAGTGGCGCCATGGTCCCCGTATCGGTGAATACGTACTGGCTCCAGCGGAAGATGGCCGACAGACCGCCTCCCAACGACTCGCGCCCCGACAGCGCGATGGAGGGCGCCGCATGGGTGCCCGTCTGCTGCAACTTGCCGCCACCTTCCGAATCCCGGGTATAGAGCACGCCGGCGCCCAACAGTCCCGACAAGGTCAGGCTCGATGTCAATGGCTGCCCCTGGGTTTGGGCTTGGGTTTGGGTTTGGGCCTGCGTCACCGGCTGGGACTGGGCAGCTACCGGCAGCCCCGTGCCGGCGCCGCACAGGCCCGCCATCAGGCACAGGCCGCTGCGCACGCGAGCGGCAGGGAAAAGAGGGCGTGGTCCATCGCCCGATTCGCGTCGTGTAGGCAATCCGAACATGTATGTCTCCGAAATGGATGCGCCCTGCATGGAAGCGCCTGTGGTTTTGCGGGTCCGGAGCGGATGATCGACCTCGGGAAGACATACGTAAAATTTATTGTTTAAATTCAATCCATTTGCACAGCAAATACGGAGACGCGCCATGCGCTTTCACAAGCTCGACCTGAACCTGCTGGTTGTCCTCGACGCCCTGTTGGCCACGCACAGCGTGAGCAAGTCCGCCGAGCGGCTTTTCCTGAGCCAGCCCGCGACCAGCCTTGCGCTGGGGCGGCTGCGCGACTACTTCAAGGACGAGCTGCTGGTCTCAGTGGGCAAGACCCTGGTGCCCACGCCGCTGGCCAACGAGCTGGCCAAGCCCGTGCGCGATGTGCTGCTGCAGATCCAGACGATCGCGCATGCCCGGCCCTCCTTCGATCCGGCCACCTCACAGCGGCGCTTCACCATAGAGTCCTCCGACTACGTGATCAGCGTGCTGCTGACACAGGTGGTGCGACGGGCCGCCACCCTGGCGCCGCTGATGCAGTTCGACCTGCGCGCCATCAGCCCGCAGACGCCCGAACATCTGGACAGCGGAGAGGCCGAGCTGCTGATCGCCCCCGAATTCGCGAAAGTGGCAGGCCACCCCTTCGAGCCTTTGTTCGAAGATGGCTTCTCCTGCCTCGTCTGCGCGGACAGCCCGCTACTCGACGGCCCGCTGACGCCAGCACGGTATTTCGATGCGGCCCACATCGGCGTGGAATGGGGCGGCGGCAGGCGCACCACGTTCGACGCGCGGCTGATGTCCACCGGCAAGCGCAGCCGCCGCCAGGAAGTGATCGCACCCAACTTCACCCTGCTGCCGGAGCTGCTCGTGGGCACGCAGCGCATTGCCACACTGCCCACTCGCCTGGCGCAGCACATGGCGCGGCGCTTTGCGCTGCAGGTGCTGCAGTGCCCGGTGGAGATTCCCCGGTTCACGGAATTGTTGCAATGGCACAAGCACCAGGAGCGAGATCCGGCCATCGCCTGGCTGCGCTCCCTGATCCGCGATGCCGGTGCCAGCCTGGACCGGCTCGCCCCGGACGTGGGACATTGAGCTGGTGTGGGCTGTGGCATGGTGGGCTTGCGCTCGCCACTGGCAGCCGCCCTGCACGCTCAAAAGGGCCGTTTCAGAACAGGCTGCGCTGCGGCAGCAAAAGCGACGGATGGTAGAGGCTGCAATCGAGCCGCAGCGGCTCGCGGTTGAATCCATGCCGACGGCAGGCCAGGGCGAAGCGCTGGCGCAGCAGCTCGGCCCAGTGGCCAGTACCTTTCATGCGCTGGCCGAACTCGGCGTTGTACACGCGGCCGGCCTCGCGCTGCTCGCCCAGGATGCCGTGCAGGTCGCGCACGCGCTCCATCACGCGGCGGGCGCGGTCGGGGTAGTGCACCTGCAGCCATTGCTCGAACAGCGGCGCCACTTCCCAGGGCAGTCGCAGCACGGCATAGAAGGCGTGGCGCGCGCCTGCGCCGGCGGCCGCCTCCAGCACCTTCTCCAGGTCTTCGTTGATGAAGGGAATCTGCGGTGCCAGGCTCACGCCCACGGACACGCCCGCCTCGGTCAGCGCGCGGATGCT
>NZ_JTKZ01000295.1:0-42463 GCF_000799035.1 Delftia sp. ZNC0008 | reverse complement strand
CCGCGTCGCTGGACGCGCTGGCCAAGGCCAGCGTGCAGGTCACGCTGTTCGGCGCCTTCGTGGTGTCGCTGGGCCAGACCCTGCTGTCGCGCAAGCGCAGCTCATGGCGCCTGCCCGGCGTGTCGGACGAGCTGGCCGAGCGGCTCAGCCCCTACCCCTGGTGGATTGCGGCAGGTGCCGCGATCAACGGCCTGGTGACCGAGGTCAACGCCATCATCGGCGCCAGCCTGGCCGCCGAGGTCACGGTGCACGCCCTGTCGGCCCTGCTGATTTCGGCCGTGGTCATGCTGGCCCTGCGGCATCTGCGCGCGCCGGCGCCAGTGGCGCAGGAATACGGCGCCCAGGCGGAGCCCGCGCCGCCCCGGCCCTTGTGGGTGGGACTGCTCGTGGCCTGCGCGGCGGTGGCCAGCATTGCCACCATTGCACTGGCCGTGACCGGCTATGTGGCGCTGGCCGGCACGCTGGCACGCCAGATGGTGTGGACTGGCGTGGTCTTTGCCACCACCTACCTGCTGTTCCAGCTGGGCGACGATCTGTGCGAGGCCCTTCTGTCGTCCAAGGGCAGTTTCGGCACCCGGCTGAACCAGGGCCTGGGCATCGAGGGGCGGCTGCTGGACCAGGCCTCGGTCCTGGTCTCGGGACTGTTGCGCGTGGCCCTGCTGTTCTACATGGTGATCGCCCTGCTGGCCCCGCTGGGCACGGGGCCCGACGAGGTGTTCCGCCGTGGCAGCACGGTCAATCACAGCCTCAAGGTGGGCGACTTCACCATGGCGCCCCAGGCCCTGTTCACCGCGTTTGCGGTGATCGTCACGGGCCTGATCGTGATCCGCGTGATCAAGCGCTGGCTGACGGACCGCTACTTCCCCAACACCTCGCTGGAGCCTGGCATGCGCAGCTCCATCACCACGCTGCTGGGCTATGTGGGCGGCATCTTCGTGGTGGCCGTGGCGCTGGCGGGGCTGGGCATCAGCGTGGAGCGCATCGCCTGGGTGGCCAGCGCGCTGTCGGTGGGCATTGGCTTTGGCCTGCAGGCCATCGTGCAGAACTTCATCTCGGGCCTGATCCTGCTGGCCGAGCGGCCCGTGAAAGTGGGCGACTGGGTGGTGCTGGGCGATACCGAGGGCGACGTGCGCCGCGTCAACGTGCGCGCGACCGAGATCCAGCTTGGCGACCGCTCCACCGTCATCGTGCCCAACTCGGAATTCATCACCAAGACCGTGCGCAACATGACGCTGGCCGGCGCGCCCGGGCGGGTGCTGCTGCGCCTTCCCGCACCGCTGGACACGGATGCCGAGCGCATGCGCACCCTGATCCTGGAAGCCTTTCGCGCGCATGAAGGCATCCTGGACACGCCCGAGCCTTTGGTGCAGCTCGAAGGCATCGCCAACGGCACGCTGACCTTTCTGGCCATCGGCTACGTCGGCAATCCGCGCAATGCGGGTGGCGTGCGCAGCGATGTGCTGTTCAGCATCCTGGCCTCGCTCAAGGGCGCAGGCCTGTACCTGTCACCACCGGCCACCACTTCGGTGGCGGCACCCGTGGTGACAGGTACGCCGGGCTCGCCGACCATGCCCGGTGATCCGGCCAGCCCGGCCTAGCCGCGCCTTGCCATTTCCGATCGCACATGCGCCGCGACCACGGCCATCAGCTCACGCAGATGGCCGCGCAGCGGCTCGAATCCCGCATTGGGCTCGCGCGTGTCCTCGTCCATGTAGACCGGGCGGCGGATCTCGATCTGCAGGCTGTGCCGGCCCAGGTGCGGCTGGCCTATGCGCCCGATCAGCTCCACGCCCTTGTAGGGCTCGTTGTAGGCCACGCTATAGCCAAAGCCCGCCAGCGTCTCGCCCACCAGCTGGATGAACTCGGGCGCGCAGGTCGTGCCGTCGCGGTCGCCCAGCACGAAGTCGGCCAGCGGCGGCGCGTCGGTACGGCCCAGGCGCTTGTAGACATCGTTGGGCATGGAGTGCAGGTTCAGGTGCCAGACGCCGCCAAAGCGCTGCACGCTGCCATCGATGGCCTGCGCCAGCGCCGCATGGTAGGGGCGCCAGTAGCGCGCGATGCGGTGCTCCACCTCGGCCACCGTGCGCGGACGGTCATACAGCGGCGTTGCCACGCCGTCGCGGCTGATGCGCTGCCAGATCAGGCCCAGGCCCTGGCGCGTCTTGACGCTGGGCGCCAGGGGCACGGGCCACTGGCCGTCGATCTGGGCCGGGTCCAGGTCGGCCTCGCTGCGGTTGGGGTCGATGTAGGTGCGCGGAAAGGTGGCCTCGATCAGCGTCGCGCCATGCGCGGGCCACTGGTCCCAGAGCGCGGCCACATGCGTGTCCTCGCCACGGCGCAGCAGGGACATGGGCACGGCGTGGCCGAAATCCTCGGGATAGGAGGTGCCGCTGTGCGGCGAGTCGCAGACGATGGGCAGCGCCTCGCCCATTGCGGGATGCACCACGACCGGGGTGTCCGGCCGGGGGCGCAGGAAATCCGACTGTGCCATGCGGTCCATCAGTCGAGCTTGATGTTGGCGCGCTTGGCCACGGCCGTGTAGCGCTCGATGGCGGCCTTGATCTGCTTGGCGAATTCCTCGGGCGTGTTGCCCATGGATTCGCCCGAGATGGATTTTTGCTTTTCCAGGTAGTCAGGCATGGCCATGGCCTTGTGCGCGGCGGCATTGAGCTTGTCGATGATGGGGCGCGGCGTGCCGGCCGGCGCAACCAGGCCGAACCAGCCGCCATCGCCCATCTGCGCAAAGCCCAGCTCGGTGTACGTAGGCACGTCGGGCAGCACGTCGGCGCGCTTGAAGGCCAGCACGGCCAGCGGGCGCAGCTTGCCGTCCTTGATGTGGGGCAGCGTGGAGGGCAGGTTGTCCGTCATGGCGTTGACCTGGCCGCCCAGCGCGTCGGTGATGGCCTGGCCCGCGCCCTTGTAGGGGATGTGCAGCAGGTCGATGCCCGCCAGGTTCATGAAGTTCTCGATATTGGCGTGGCCCAGCGAACCCGTGCCCGGCGAGGCAAAGCTGTACTTGCCCGGGTTGGCCTTGGCCAGGGCGATGAACTCCTTCATGGTCTTGGCGGGCACGCTGGCGTTGACCACGAATACGCTGGGCACCGACATCACATTGGTGATGGGCGCGAAGTCCTTGATCGGGTCATAGGGCAGCTTGCGGAAGATCGCCGGGTTGGAGCCGTGCGTGCTCACCGTGGCCATGCCGATGGTGTAGCCGTCCGGCGCGGCACGCGCGATTTCGGAAGCGCCGATGGAGCCGCCGGCTCCGCCGCGGTTGTCCACCACCACGGGCTTGCCGAGGATCACGCTCATCTTCTCGGCCAGCAGGCGCGCCACCATGTCGGTGGAGCCACCGGCTCCGAACGGCACGACCAGGCGGATCGGACGGCTGGGATAGTCGGCCGCCGGGCCCTGGGCCCAAGCGGCGGGAGCCAGAAGAGCGGTGGCGGCGCAGGCGGCCAGGCTGGACAACAGGGTGCGGCGCATTGCCATGGGATGTTTCCTATCTTGGTTGGGGGTGGCGGCAAAGCACGGGCTCTGCGGAACAGGCGCCGATTCTGGACAGCCGCCGCATCCGCGAAAAGAGACAAGACGGCAAGCAACCATGACCAACCGTCATAATTGCGCCCGTCATGCGCATGCACTCCCCCTCGCTTTCCGAGCTGCACGCCTTCGCGGCGGCCGCGCGCCTGGGCAGCTATTCGCTGGCGGCCCGGGAGCTGTATGTCACCCAGGGCGGCATCAGCCGCGCCATCGCCCGGCTGGAAGAGCACCTGGGCTTTGCGCTGTTCGAGCGTCAGGGCCGGGGCAGCGTGCTGACCGAAGCCGGCCGCGAATACCTGCAGGCCGTGGAGCCCGCCGTACACGCCATCGAATCGGCATCCGCGGCCGCACGCAGGCGCCACTTCGGCCCGCAACTGCGGCTGTCGGTGGTGCCCACGCTGTTCAGCCATTGGCTGATTCCGCGCCTGCCACACTTCAACGCCCTGCATCCGGGCATCGCCCTGTCGTTCGCGCCCTATCGGCGCGACGATCCGCTGTCGGCCGCCGAGATAGACGGCTGGCTGCGCGTGGGCAGCGAGCCCTGGCCCGCCCACGTGGTGGCCGACTATGTGGTGGGCCGCGATCTGGTGCCCATCTGCCATCCGAGAGAACTGCAGGGCCCGCGGCCCATCCGCAGCCCCCGGGACGTGCTAGCACGCCCGCTGCTGTTCCACACCAACTATCCGGGCAACTGGGCCCGCTGGATGTCCCATCTGAACCTGCCCGGACCCTGCCCCGCACCGGCAGCCGATTTCGAGCTGGTGGCCCTGCTGGTACAGGCCGTGGCCGCCGGCATGGGCGTGGCCCTGGTGCAGCGCTGCCTGGTCGAGGAAGACCTGGCCGCCGGCCGCGTGGCCCTTGCCTTGCCTGCGCCCGTCCACATCGAACGCGGCTACTTTCTGTGCCGTCCCGCCACGCGGGCACCTTCCGAAGCCTTTGCGCAGTTCCGCGAATGGCTGCTGGAGCAGGCCGCGCCGGGCGCCGTGCCTCCAGCCGCAGTCTCAGGCCCCTGATCGCCAGGAGAAACGCCCTCTTCCGTTGATCTGCATCAATCTTTGCTGTCAGCCATCAGCGCCAGCCGCGTGAAAACACCCACTGGCAAAGCGCCATCACCACGACCAGCGCAGCATAGGTGGCCATCTTTGCATCGCGCCCGAACCACCACAGCCCCGCCAGCAGCACCAGTGCACCAACAATGAAATTGATAGCAACCTGTGACCACCAGGCCATGGATTGCTGCGATTTCCCATAGATCAAAAGCGCGCACAACATCAGGGCCGGCGACAGGAAAAGTGCAGGCGCCAGGAAGTTCAGCCAATGATTCGTACTCGCAATCCATCCCATCTGCGGGCTCCGATTCCAGGGTGTTGTGATCAGGGATGCCTGAAACTGCGCGAAATTTTATAATCCCGGGTTATGGCAGTCTGGGCACTCGGCATCAACCACCACACGGCTCCGCTCGATATGCGGGGACGTTTCGCGTTCGCGCTCGACCAGATCGTGCCCACGCTGCAGGGCCTGCGCGAATCGCTGACCGGCCCCGGCCGCCAGCACAGTGCGGTAGAGACCGCCATTCTCTCCACCTGCAACCGTACCGAGATCTACTGCGCGGCCGAAATGCCGGCCATGGACCACACGCTGCACTGGCTGGCCAACAGCGGCGGCATCTCGTCCGAATTACTGCGCTCGCACTCCTATCTGCTGGAAGACGGCCATGTGGCGCGCCATGCCTTCCGCGTGGCCAGCGGGCTCGATTCCATGGTGCTGGGCGAGGCCCAGATCCTGGGCCAGATGAAGAATGCCGTGCGCGCCGCAGAGAACGCAGGCGCCCTGGGCAGCACGCTGAACCAGCTGTTCCAGCGCAGCTTCGCGGTGGCCAAGGAAGTGCGCAGCTCCACCGAGATCGGCGCCCACAGCATCAGCATGGCCGCTGCCGCCGTGCGGCTGGCCGGCCAGCTGTTCGAAGACCTGTCCCAGATCCGCGTGCTGTTCGTGGGCGCGGGCGAGATGATCGAGCTGGTCTCCACCCATTTCGCGGCCCGCCACCCCAAGCAGATCATGATCGCCAACCGCACGCTGGAGCGCGGCGAAAAGCTGGCCGCCCAGTTTGGCGCCGGCACCATGCGGCTGGCCGACTTGCCCGAGCATCTGCATGAATACGATGCCGTGATCAGTTGCACGGCCTCCAGCCTGCCCATCATCGGCCTGGGCGCCGTGGAAAGCGCGCTCAAGAAGCGCAAGCACCGCCCCATGTTCATGGTCGATCTGGCCGTGCCGCGCGATATCGAATCCGAGGTCAAGGACCTGCGCGACGTCTACCTCTACACCGTGGACGATCTGGCCACCGTGGTGCGCACGGGCCAGGCCCAGCGCCAGGCAGCGGTCGAGCAGGCAGAAGTCATCATCGACCACGGCGTGCAAAGCTTCATGCACTGGCTGGACCAGCGCCGCCCGCAGGCCGGTGTGGTGCCGCTGATCCGCCAGCTCAACACCCAGACCGATGAATGGCGTGCGCTGGAGATTGCGCGCGCCAAGAAGCTGCTGGCCAAGGGCGAAGACATCGACACCGTGCTGGAGGCCCTGTCGCGCGGCCTCACGCAGAAAATGCTGCACGGCACCCTGGCCGAGCTGCACAAGGGTGACGCCGACCAGCGCACCCAGACCATGGACACGGTCTCGCGCCTGTTCCTGCGCTCCGCGCCAGGCGGTCCGCGCGGCACGACTCCCGACAAGGCGCTCTAGCGGCGCTCGCCCCCTTCAGAGAGCCGCGCGCCCGCGGGTCTCTGGCGCCTCGGCCCACTTCCGGCCACCTCGTTCCCCCGCCGCAGCGCTGCCCCGCGCAGCCCTTCGCACCATCGCCTCACACCATGCAAGACTTTCTGCGCCAACAACTGGAGCGCTACGCCCAGCGCCTTGAAGAACTCGACTTCCTGCTCTCGCGCGAAGACATCATGGGCGACATGAAGCAGTACCGTGCCATCTCGCGCGAGCATGCCGATGTGACGGCCATTGCCGGCCGCTATGCACGCTACCGCCAGCGCGAGGCCGATCTGGCCTCTGCCAGGGACATGCTGGACGATCCCGACATGGAGGAAATGGCGCGCGAGGAAATCTCCGGCGCAGAGATCGAGCTGGTGCAGCTGGAAGATGAACTGCAGCGCCTGCTCCTGCCCAAGGACCCCGATGACGCGCGCAACGCCTACCTGGAAATCCGCGCGGGCACGGGTGGCGATGAATCTGCCCTGTTCGCAGGCGATCTGGCACGCATGTACACGCGCCACTGCGACGCCGTGGGCTGGAAGGTCGAGATCATGAGCGCCAACGAAAGCGAGCTGGGCGGCTACAAGGAAGTGGTGCTGCGCGTGGAAGGCACCGACGTCTATGGCCGCCTGCGCTTCGAATCCGGCGGCCACCGCGTGCAGCGCGTGCCTGCCACCGAGACCCAGGGCCGCATCCACACCAGTGCCTGCACCGTGGCCGTCATGCCCGAGCCCGACGAAACCCAGGCCATCACGCTCAACCCGGCCGACCTGCGCATCGACACCTTCCGTGCCAGCGGCGCCGGAGGCCAGCACATCAACAAGACCGACTCGGCCGTGCGCGTGGTCCACCTGCCCACGGGCATCGTCGCCGAGTGCCAGGACGGCCGCAGCCAGCACAGCAACAAGGCCAAGGCCCTGCAGGTGCTGCAGGCGCGCCTGCAGGAAAAGGAGCGCAGCGAGCGCGAGGCCAAGGAGGCCGCGCTGCGCAAGGGCCTGATCGGCAGCGGCGACCGCAGCGACCGCATCCGCACCTACAACTTCCCCCAGGGCCGGCTCACCGACCACCGCATCAACCTCACCATCTACAAGCTGCTGGCCGTGATGGAAGGCGACCTGGGCGACGTGCTCGACGCGCTGCAGGCCGCACGCGAGGCCGAACTGCTGGCCGAGCTGCAGGTCAACAGCTGAGGCGCGGGCCATGGTCAACCTACCCACCATCAAAGAGGCTCTGCAGCACTCCCAGGCCCAGGGGCTTGCTCGCATCGATGCGCAAATGCTGCTGCTGCATGTGCTCGGACGCCAGGCCGGCGGCCGCGCCTGGCTGCTCACCCACGACGGGGACGCGCTGACCGCGCCCCAGGCCGGCGTCTATGCCGCGCTGTGCACACGCCGACTGCGCGGGGAGCCCGTCGCCTACCTGGTGGGCCACAAGGAGTTCTACGGGCTGGATCTGGCCGTGGACGCACGCGTGCTCGACCCTCGCCCCGATACCGAAACCCTGGTGGACTGGGCGCTGGAGCTGATACCCGCCCAGGCCCCGAGCGGCCCCGCATGCCGTGTGGCGGATCTGGGCACCGGCAGCGGAGCGATTGCCCTGGCCCTGCAGAGCCAGCGCCCCGGCGCCACCGTGTGGGCCGTGGATGCCAGTGCCGACGCGCTGGCCGTGGCCAGCGCCAATGCCACGCACCTGCAGCTGGGCGTGCGGTTTGCGCATGGCAGCTGGCTGGAGCCGCTGGCAGGCCAGGCGCCGTTCAACCTCATCGTCAGCAATCCGCCCTATATCCGCGACGGCGATCCGCACTTGCTGGCGTTGGAGCATGAGCCGCTGTCGGCTCTGGCCAGCGGCGCCGATGGCCTGTCCGACATCCACGCCATCGTCGCGCAGGCGCCTGCGCTGCTGGCCAGCGGCGGCTGGCTGCTGCTCGAGCATGGCTGGGACCAGGCCGATGCCGTGGCCGCCCTGCTGCGCAATGCCGGCTTTGGCGACGTGCAGCATCGCCACGACCTGGGCGGCATTGCCCGCTGCACGGGCGGGCAATGGCAAGGGCAGGCCAGAGCTCTGACCTGAGCTCTGGCCTGGGCGTAGCAATCCCGCATGCTTTCAAAGTCCGCGCCGAGAGTGAAATAATCCCATCCATGCCGCCGCGCCTGCGGCGCCCACCACGACCCCGGAGCACCACACAGATGAGCGACACCCAGCAACGCATCGACCAACTGGTCAAAAGCAACAACATCCTGCTGTTCATGAAGGGCAGCGCCAGCTTTCCCATGTGCGGTTTCTCGGGCCGCGCCATCCAGATTCTCAAGGCCTGCGGCGTGGAGACCAAGGACATCTCCACCGTCAACGTGCTGGAGGACCAGGAAATCCGCCAGGGCATCAAGGACTACAGCAACTGGCCCACGATCCCCCAGCTCTACGTGCAGGGCGAGTTCATCGGCGGCTCGGACATCATGATGGAGATGTACGAATCCGGCGAGTTGCAGCAGCTGCTGGCACCCAAGGCCTGAGAGTTCGCAGGCTTGCGACTCGCGCGCAGCACCCGCCTGCGCCCGCTGCTGCGCAGAATCAAGCCACCCTTGGGTGGCTTTTTTTCGCCCGTGCCGGACTGCCAGCGCACTGCCCGGGCATGCCACAAGGCCAGGGGCATGTGATGTGTGGTCGAATGGACACATCTTTCACATCCGGAAAACCGCGCCTGCGCCCGCTTCTCCGCCTTGCCTATGAGTCTGTCCCAAAGTCTGCTGTTGATCGTCGCACTGATACTGACCAGTGCCTTCTTCTCCGTGGCCGAGATCTCGCTGGCCGCCTCGCGGCGCCTGCGGCTTCGGCAGATGGCGGAGGACGGGGAGCCACGCGCCGAACAGGTCATGAAGATGCAGGCCCAGCCGGGCGAGTACTTCACGGTCACGCAGATTGGGCTGAATGCCGTCGCCATCCTGGGCGGCGTGGTGGGCGAAGGGGCATTGACCCCCTATCTGGCCGAGCTGCTGATGCTCTGGCTGCCTGACAGCCGTGCGCAGACCGTGGGCTTCCTGCTCTCGTTCGCCAGCGTCACCTCCCTGTTCATTCTGTTCGCCGACCTGCTGCCCAAGCGCCTGAGCATGGCCGAGCCCGAGGCCCTGGCCATCCGCGTGCTGCGCCCCATGCTCTGGTGCATGGCCGTGCTCAAGCCCCTGGTCTGGTGCTTCAACCACCTGGCCGACGCCGTTGCCAAGCTGTTCGGCCTGCCCACGGTGCGCGATGACCGCATCACGCACGAAGACATCCTGGCCATGACCGAAGCCGGCGCACGCGCAGGCGTGCTGGCCGCGAAGGAGCAGCAGGTGATCGCCAACCTGTTCGAACTTGACTCGCGCACCATCGGCTCGGCCATGACGCAGCGCGACCGCATCGCCTACTTCCACCGCGACGACCCCGATGAACTGATCCGGGTCCGCATTGCCGAGGAGCCTTTTTCCACTTACCCCGTCTGCGACGGCGACATCGACCACATCGTCGGCTATGTCGATGCCAAGGACCTGTTCCAGCGCGCGCTGAACAACCAGCCCCTGTCGCTCATGGACGACTCCCTGGTCCACAAGGTGCTGGTCGTGCCGGACCGCCTGACGCTGGCCGAGGTGCTGGAGCAGTTCCGCCAGGTGCATGAGGACTTTGCCGTCATCGTCAACGAATACAGCCTGGTGGTCGGCGTGGTCACGCTCAATGACGTGATGAGCACGGTGATGGGCGGCTTGGTCAGCCCGGGCGACGAGGAACAGATCCTGCGCCGCGACGAGAACTCCTGGCTGATCGATGGCGTCACGCCGGTCGAGGATGTGATGCAGGCCCTGGAGCTCGACGAGTTGCCGCATTCCGAGGACTACGAAACCCTGGGGGGCTTCCTCATGGTCATGCTTCGGCGCATTCCCAGGCGCACGGACACCGTGCAATGGGGCGGCTACCGCTTCGAGGTCATGGACGTGGACAGCTACCGCATCGACCAGGTGCTGGTCACACGCATGTCGGGCAGCAGCCCGGCCGCCCCGCCCAACGCAGGCGACACGGCCGCCGCCGTGGCCAAGGTGTCCAGCATGTCGCCGGACACGTCGTCCTGAAAACGCAGCAAGGCAGGCCTGCAGGACTGCCGCCAGGCGCCAGCCTGCGGCCCCTCAGGCCGAGCGCGAGGGCTCGATCTCCCAGCGGCGCTGCGCAGCGAACACCGCATTCGGGTACTGGGGCTGTCCCCGGCTGCCGTTGTAGCGGCCCAGCGCCATGTAGGCATCGCCTTTTTCGCGGTCCAGATAGTGGCGCAGGATCACGCAGCCAAAGCGCAGATTGGTCTGCATGTGAAACAGCTTGCCGATGTCTCCATCGCCGATCAGCCGCATCCAGAACGGCATGATCTGCATGTAGCCGCGTGCACCCACGCTGGAGATGGCGAACTTGCGGAACGCGCTCTCCACCTGCACCAGCCCCATCACCAGAGAGACTTCCAGGCCGGCACGCTTGGACTCGTACCAGACGGTTTGCAGGAACTCCAGCCTCGTCGCCAGCTCCGGCTTGCGCGAACGCAGGCGCTCGCTGCTGGCCGTGAGCCAGCGAAGGTAGTCCAGCCGGGCCTCGGTGGAGGCAAAGCGCAGCTCGGGCGGCGCCGATCCCGTGACGGCGGAACTCAGCGCAGTGCGCACCGAATCGGCCAGCGGCTCCTCCAGCTGGCCACCGGCCCAGGCGGGCGCGGCCACCGCGCCCAGCAAGGGCGCAGCACCCAGCGAAGCCGCCAGGCGCAGGCAATCGCGGCGCGCTATCACGGGGGCCTGGCTCACAGACCCAGCCTCTGCTTGAGATGGCCCAGCACATCGGCAGCGGCCATCTTGGTCGCTTCCGTGTCGCGGCGATGCTGGTACTCGACCTGGCCTTCCTTGAGGCCCCGGTCGGACAGCACCACGCGGTGCGGCACGCCAATCAGTTCCCAGTCGGCAAACATGGCGCCCGGGCGTTCGCCGCGGTCGTCCAGGATCACGTCCACGCCCAGTGCCAGCAACTCGGCATGCAGCTTCTCGGCGGCTTCCTTCACGGGCTCGCTGCGGTCCATGCCGATGGGACAGACCACCACGGTGAAGGGTGCAATCGCGTCGGGCCAGATGATGCCGCGCTCATCATGGTTCTGCTCGATGGCGGCAGCCGGCAGGCGTGTCACGCCAATGCCGTAGCAGCCCATTTCAAACAGCGAGGGCTTGCCGTTCTCGGCCAGGAAGGTGGCGTTCATGGCCTGGGAGTACTTGGTGCCCAGGTAGAACACATGGCCGACTTCAATGCCGCGCTCAATGGCCAGCTCGCCTGCGCCATCGGGCGACTTGTCGCCGGCCACCACATTGCGCAGGTCAGCCACGACATCGGGCTCGGGCAGGTCACGGCCGAAGTTCACGCCGGTGATGTGGAAGTCGGCCTCGTTCGCACCGCAAACCCAGTCGGCCATCACGGCCACCTCGCGGTCCACGACCAGCTTCACGGGCTGCTTCAGGCCGATGGGCCCCAGGTAGCCGGGCTGGCAGCCGAAGTGCTCCTCGATTTCGGCCACAGTGGCAAAGCGGAAGCCCACGTCCAGGCCCGGCACCTTGGCCACCTTGATCTCGTTCATTTCATGATCACCGCGCAGCAGCAGCAGCCAGATCTGGCTGCCTGCCACCTCGCCCTTGTCGTCGAGCTTGTCGGTGGCCAGCACCAGGGACTTCACCGTCTGCGACAGCGGCAGGCCCAGCTGGGCGGCCACGGATTCGCAGGTGCTGTTGCCCGGCGTTGCCACACGGGCCATGGCCTGGGCTGCAGCGGGACGGGGGCCTGCAGGCGCCAGGGCCTCGGCCTTCTCGATATTGGCGGCGTAGTCGCTGCTGGGGCAGTAGACGATGGCGTCTTCGCCCGTGGAGGCGATCACCTGGAATTCCTCGCTCAGATCACCGCCGATGGCGCCGCTGTCGGCACGCACGGCACGGTACTGCAGGCCGAAGCGATCGAAGATGCGCTTATAGGCCGCGCGCATGGTCTGGTAGCTGATCTGGGCGGTATCGCGGTCCTTGTCGAAGGAATAGGCGTCCTTCATGATGAACTCGCGGCCGCGCATCAGGCCAAAGCGCGGGCGGCGCTCATCGCGGAACTTGGTCTGGATCTGGTAGAAATTCTTGGGCAGCTGCTTGTAGCTCTTGAGCTCCTGGCGCGCAATGTCCGTCACCACCTCTTCGCTGGTGGGCTGGATCACGAAGTCACGGCCATGGCGGTCCTTGATGCGCAGCAGCTCGGGGCCCATCTTCTCGAAGCGGCCGGTCTCCTCCCACATCTCGGCAGGCTGGACCACGGGCATGGTCACTTCCACGGCACCGGCACGGTTCATTTCCTCGCGCACGATGGCCTCGACCTTGCGGATCACGCGCAGCCCCATGGGCATGTAGTTATAGATGCCTGCGCCCAGCTTCTTGATCAGGCCGGCCCGCGTCATGAGCTTGTGGCTGACCACTTCGGCATCGGCCGGCGCTTCCTTGAGGGTGGAGATGAAAAATTGGGAGGCTTTCATGGATCAGGGACTTCGCGGGAATCGGGGCAGCGTGCTTGCCGCTGGCAAGGCACCGTGCATAATGGACACAATTCAGAAAATTGGGGTTCGATTATGCTTGACCGGGACGGATTTCGCCCGAACGTCGGCATCATCCTGCTCAACCAAAAGAACCAGGTGTTCTGGGGCAAGCGCATCCGCACCCACAGCTGGCAGTTTCCACAGGGCGGCATTGACCGGGGGGAGACACCCGAACAGGCCATGTTCCGGGAACTGCACGAGGAAGTGGGGTTGATGCCCAACCACGTTCGCGTGGTCGCCCGCACCCGGGACTGGTTGCGCTACGAGGTGCCAGACCGGTACATCCGCCGCGATGCGCGCGGACACTACAAAGGCCAGAAGCAGATCTGGTATTTGCTGCAGCTCATGGGTCACGACTGGGATTTGAACCTGCGTGCCACCGACCACCCCGAATTCGACGCCTGGCGCTGGAATGACTACTGGGTGCCATTGGACGTAGTGGTGGAGTTCAAGCGCGGCGTCTATGAGATGGCCCTGACCGAGCTGGCCCGGTTCCTGCCGCGCGGCGAACAGCAACGCAACCGTTATCTGCGCAGTGGCATGCGCCCCAGGGAAGCCCATGAGCAGGGTCCTGAGACATACACTGCGCCGGGTTTGCATCCAGCACGCTCAGGCAGCTTTCGCGTCAATCCCGGCATGGAGTTGCCGCCTGGCGCCTGTTTCGATCCTGATCCACAGTCGGGGCAGCAAGCCCTGCAACCCGATCCAGGCAAGGCCTGAAATCGGGCCAGAGCCATACGCAAAAGCGCACCCGAGGGTGCGCTTTTTCTTGGCCTTGAGGGTCTGGCGCCTCAGTGCCCCGCAATCACCATGTTGTCGCGGTGCACCATCTCCGGGCCTGCGGAATAGCCCAGCAGGCGCTCGATCTCCACCGAGCTTTTGCGACACAGCAGCCGCGCCTCGGCACTTGCATAGTTGGCCAGCCCACGCGCCACCTCGATACCCAGGGCATCGCGCACCGCGATCACATCGCCACGGGCGAACTCGCCATCCACATTCACCATGCCGATGGGCAGCAGGCTCTTGCCTTCGTCGCGCAGCTTGGCCACGGCGCCGGCATCCACGGACACGGAGCCGCGCAGTTGCAGATGGTCTGCAATCCACTGCTTGCGCGCCTGGTTCTTGTGCGTCTGCGCCAGGAGCAGCGTGCCGATGGACTCGCCTGCCGCCAGACGCACCAGCACGTCCTGCTCACGCCCCCAGGCGATGACGGTTGAAGCACCCGAGCCCGCCGCGCGCTTGGCCGCGAGGATCTTGGTGATCATCCCGCCCTTGCCAATGGACGAGCCCGCGCCTCCGGCCATCTCCTCCAGCGCCGGGTCGCCGGCATTGGCCACATCGATGAAACGCGCATCGGGATTGCTGCGCGGGTCGGCGCTGTAAAGGCCTCGCTGATCGGTCAGGATGACCAGGGCATCGGCCTCGATCAGATTGGCAACCAAAGCGCCCAAGGTATCGTTGTCACCGAACTTGATCTCGTCGTTGACCACGGTGTCGTTCTCGTTGATCACCGGCACGATGCCCAGCTCCAGCAGCGTCAGCAAGGTGTTGCGCGCGTTGAGATAGCGCTCGCGGTCCGCGAGGTCGGCATGCGTGAGCAGCACCTGCGCACTGCCCATGCCCTGTTCGCGCAACTTGGACTCGTACATCTGTATCAGGCCCATCTGCCCCACGGCCGCAGCGGCCTGCAGTTCATGAATCTCCTTGGGCCGTGCAATCCAGCCCAGACGCTTCATGCCTTCGGCCACCGCGCCGCTGGAGACCATGATTACCTCGCGCCGCCGGCCTCCATGGCTTTCATCCCCGCGCACCAGGGCCGCCAGTTGGCGGCTCCATTCCTGGATCGCGGCCTCATCAAGACCGCGACCTTCATTGGTCACCAGGCTGGAGCCGACCTTGACCACGATGCGATGGGCATCACGCAACAAGTTGGAAGACATGGATGGATAGTGATTCTTGCAGCGCAGGCCGAGGCAGACCCCGCCGCTGTTGTGATCAAGGCAATGGGTGGGACAGGCCGCTCTTACTCGGAATCGCGGGGAGCAAAACGCGGGTCGGTGAGATCCACGCCATCACCCTCGACTTCGACGAAGCGTGGATCGATTTCCTTGGGACCGGCCTCGATCTGCTGCTGTTCATGCACATGCTTGTAGATGGTGCGGATCAGCACTTCGCAGCCTTCGCGCGTCAGGGCGGAAATCTCGAACACCGGACCCTTCCACTTGAAGCGCTTGACGAAGTCCTTGACGCGTGCGGCGCGCTCCTCGGCCGGCACCATGTCCAGCTTGTTGAGCACCAGCCAGCGCGGCTTGTTGTACAGCTCGGCATCGTACTTCTGCAACTCGCCCACGATGGCCTTGGCCTGGGCCACGGGATCCACGCTGTCATCGAACGGCGCCAGGTCCACCACATGCAGCAGCAATCGGGTGCGCTGCAGGTGACGCAGGAACTGGTGGCCCAGGCCGGCACCTTCCGACGCGCCTTCGATCAGCCCGGGGATATCGGCCACCACAAAGCTTTGCTCGGCGGCAACACGAACCACGCCCAGATTGGGATGCAGCGTGGTGAACGGATAGTCGGCAATCTTGGGACGCGCATTGGAGACTGCGGCGATGAAGGTGGATTTGCCCGCATTGGGCATGCCCAGCAGACCCACGTCGGCCAGAACCTTGAGCTCCAGCTTGAGGTTCTTGCGCTCACCGGGCCAGCCAGGCGTCTTTTGCCGTGGCGCGCGGTTGATGGCGCTCTTGAAGCGCAGGTTGCCGTAGCCGCCATCCCCGCCCTTGGCAATGGTCACCACCTCGCCGGGCGTCAACAGTTCGTAGAGCACCTCCCCGGTTTCGGCATCGCTGATGATGGTGCCAACCGGCATGCGCAGCGTGATGTCGTTGCCTGCGGCACCGAACATGTCCGAGCCCTTGCCGTGCTCGCCGCGCGTGGCATCGTGGCGACGCGAGAAGCGGTAGTCCACCAGGGTGTTGAGATTGACGTCGGCCACCGCGTAGACATGGCCTCCACGGCCGCCATCTCCTCCATCGGGACCACCGAATTCCTTGTATTTTTCGTGCCGGAATGACACGCAGCCATTGCCGCCATCACCGGCAGCAATGTCGATATAAGCTTCGTCGACGAACTTCATGAGGCATCCAGTTTACAAAAAGCAGTGTGCACCAGACAGCCCCAGGCCACACCTCAGAGACGGAAAAGGGGACGAGCGCACGATGCACCGCCCTCCTGAAACGACAAAGCCCCGACAGGTCGGGGCTTCGAGCGTCGAAGTGACAGAGCTTAGGCAGCCGTCACGTTGACCGTGTGCTTGGACAGTGCACCCTTGACAGCAAACGACACGTGGCCGTCCACCAGAGCGTACAGGGTGTGGTCCTTGCCCACGCCGACGTTGTCGCCGGGGTGGAACTTGGTGCCACGTTGGCGCACGATGATCGAGCCGGCGGTGATCAACTCACCACCAAAAGCCTTCACGCCGAGCATTTTGGGCTTGGAATCGCGCCCGTTTCGCGTAGAGCCGCCGCCTTTTTTCTGTGCCATGACTCAGCTCCTGGATTAAGCAGCGATCGCCACGATCTGCAGCTCGGTGAACTGCTGGCGATGGCCTTGGCGCTTCTGATAATGCTTACGACGGCGCATCTTGAAGATGTGCACTTTGTCGTGCTTGCCGTGAGCAACCACGGTTGCCTTGACAGACGCACCGGACACCAGAGGTGTGCCGACCTTGATTTCAGCGCCGTTGCCGACTGCCAGAACCTGATCGATCACAACTTCTTGGCCTACGTCCGCAGCAATCTGTTCTACCTTGATCTTTTCGCCAGCTGCAACGCGATACTGCTTGCCGCCGGTTTTTATGACTGCGTACATTTAAACCTCTTGAATTTGAGAGTTCCGCGAACGAATTTCCACGGAAGCCGGAGATTCTAGCACGCACTCACATTCCTTGCATGAAGCGCTCCCCTCCTTCGCCCAAACAACCGCCAGAGCGGGTCGCAGGCAGGGTCGCTCTTCCTATAATTGACGATCCACTTGGCGCCCGCAGTACCTTGACCACAGCTCTCTCCACCCCCAATCCGCTTGCCCTGATCACTGACGACATGCGCGAGGTGGATCATGTGATTGCCCAGCGCCTGACGACCACCGTCCCGCTGATTGCCCAGATCTCCCAGTACATCATCGCTGCAGGCGGCAAGCGCCTGCGGCCCGCCCTGCTGCTCATGGTCTGCAATGCATTGGGATACGAAGGCAAGGACAGGCATGTCCTGGCTGCCGTGGTCGAACTGATTCATACAGCCACCCTGCTGCACGACGACGTCGTGGATGAATCCACGCTGCGTCGCGGCCGCCCGACGGCCAACGAGACCTTCGGCAATCCGGCCAGCGTGCTGGTCGGCGACTTCCTGCACTCGCGCTCCTTCCAGATGATGGTGGAAGTCGGCAGCATGCGCGTGCTCAAGATTCTCTCGGATGCCACCAACGTGATCGCCGAGGGCGAGGTCCAGCAGCTGATCAACACGCACGATGCCTCGCTGGACGAAGCAGGCTATCTGCACGTCATCCGCTCCAAGACCGCCCAGTTGTTCGAAGCCAGCGCCCAGCTGGGCGCCGTGCTGGCCGACGCGCCCCGCGAAATCGAGCAGGCCTGCGCCAGCTATGGCCAGGCGCTGGGCACGGCCTTCCAGATCATTGACGACGTACTCGACTATGCAGGCGATGCCCAGGAAATGGGCAAGAACCTGGGCGATGACCTGCGCGAAGGCAAATGCACCCTCCCCCTGATTGCCGCCATGCAACGCGGCACACCTGAGCAGGCAGCCATTGTGTGTGCCGCCATCGAACAGGGCTCCACCGAGCAACTGACCGCTGTAGTGGATATCGTGCGCAGCACAGGTGCGCTGGACGTGGCACGCGAGGCCGCACATGCCGAGGCACGCCGCGCCATCGACGCAATAAATGTGCTCCCAAGCAATTTGCATACGGCAAGTTTGCTACAATTGGCGTCTCAGCTTTTGGAGCGACGCACCTGATTCAGGCTGCTCGCTTTTTCTACAAAAGCAACGGGGTGTAGCTTAGCCTGGTAGAGCGCTACGTTCGGGACGTAGAGGCCGGAGGTTCGAATCCTCTCACCCCGACCATCTGGTCATTCCATCTCCATCACACCCTTGCGCCAGGTTCAAGACCCAGGCGTGTAACAGTGTGTCTGGCATTCCAAGTGCTCAGTGATGATAGGATAAATGTCCTTTCCTCTCACACGTCTTGCTACATGGCTGTTGCTGACTCCTCGCTCAAGAATGCATCCGCTGTCGCATCGCTTCCCGGCATCGGGCGGGCCTTGATTTCAGCAGGCAAGGTATCGCAACAGGCAGCGGAAGCGGCTGCCGGCAAGGCCGCCACCAATCGCACCTCGTTCATTGCAGAACTGAGCGTCGCCGGCACCCTCTCTGCCCTGGAAGTGGCGGAGACGGTTTCCACCATGTTCAGCGCGCCGCTGCTCGATCTTGATGCGGTCGACGCCATGCGCCTGCCGCAGGATCTGTTGGACGCCAAGATCATCAGCACCTATCGCGTCCTGCCTCTGAGCAAGCGCGGCAACCGCCTCACGGTGGCCACCGCCGACCCGACGCAGCAGGAAGCCGCCGAGCAGATCAAGTTCACCACCCAGTTGGGCGTGGACTGGATCATCGTCGAGGCCGACAAGCTGGAGCGGCTGATCGCGCAGCAGAACAAAAGCGCCAGCGAGGCCATGGACAGCTATGGCGGCAGCGGCGACTTCGAGTTCGGCGACCTCAAGCCTGATGAGGTGGCAGAGGAAAAGGACAACTCGGCCGCAGCAGACGTCGAAGATGCGCCCATCGTCAAGTTCCTGCACAAAATGCTGCTCGACGCCTTCAACATGCGCGCGTCGGACTTGCATTTCGAACCCTACGAGCACCAGTACCGGGTGCGCTTTCGCATTGACGGCGAGCTGCGTGAAATTGCATCGCCGCCCATTGCCATCAAGGAGAAGCTGGCCTCGCGCATCAAGGTGATCTCGCGCATGGACATCTCGGAAAAGCGTGTCCCGCAGGACGGGCGCATGAAGCTCAAGGTCGGCCCGGACCGCGTCATCGACTTTCGCGTCAGCACGCTGCCCACGCTTTTCGGCGAGAAGATCGTGATCCGTATCCTGGACCCGAGCTCGGCCAGGATGGGCATCGACGCCCTGGGCTATGAACCCGAGGAGAAGGCACGCCTGCTTGAAGCCATCAGCCGCCCCTACGGAATGATTCTGGTCACAGGCCCCACCGGCTCGGGCAAGACAGTGTCGCTGTACACCTGCCTGAACCTGCTGAACAAGGCCGGCGTGAACATCGCCACGGCGGAAGATCCTTCGGAAATCAACCTGCCCGGCGTCAACCAGGTCAATGTGAACGAAAAGGCCGGCCTCACCTTTGCCACTGCGCTCAAGGCTTTTCTGCGCCAGGATCCCGACATCATCATGGTCGGTGAAATCCGCGATCTGGAAACGGCCGACATCTCGATCAAGGCAGCGCAAACCGGCCACTTGGTGCTGTCCACCCTGCACACCAATGACGCACCGACCACGTTGACGCGCATGCGCAACATGGGCATTGCGCCCTTCAACATCGCATCGAGCGTGATCCTGATCACCGCCCAGCGCCTGGCCAGACGCCTGTGCCCTCAATGCAAGGAGCCGGCTGACATTCCGCGGGAGGCCCTGATCGATGCAGGCTACGACGA
This sequence comes from Delftia sp. ZNC0008, assembly GCF_000799035.1. Classification (NCBI taxonomy): domain Bacteria; kingdom Pseudomonadati; phylum Pseudomonadota; class Betaproteobacteria; order Burkholderiales; family Comamonadaceae; genus Delftia; species Delftia sp. ZNC0008. The sequence goes on along the minus strand of NZ_JTKZ01000295.1, from coordinate 22,806 downwards.
TGCGGACATTGACGGCAGCTGGGTCACCTACAGGCCCGTCGGCTGTCCGGCATGCAACAACGGCTACAAGGGCCGCGTAGGCATCTATCAGGTGATGCCTATCAGCGAGGAAATCCAGCGCATCATCCTGCAGGACGGCAGTGCGCTGGAGATCGCCGCACAGGCCAAGCGCGAAGGCGTGCGGTCGCTGCGTGGCTCGGGTTTGCACAAGGCCAGACAGGGACTGACCTCGCTCGAAGAAGTGCTGGCAGTCACCAATGAGTAAATAGCGCGGACAGCGCAGACAACAAACGAGGGAGCACGATGGCCACAGCCGCGTCCAAGGGAATCAAGGAATTTGTCTTCGAATGGGAAGGCAAGGATCGCAACGGCAAGATCATCCGAGGCGAGACCCGGGCCGGGGGCATCAACCAGGTCCAGGCCATGCTGCGCCGCCAGGGCGTGCTGCCCAGCAAGATCAAGAAGCGCCGCACACGCGGCGGCAAGAGGATCAAGCCCAAGGACATTGCGCTGTTCACCCGCCAGATGGCAACGATGATGAAGGCGGGCGTCCCGCTGCTTCAGGCCTTCGACATTGTCGGACGGGGCAACACCAACCCCAGCGTGACGCGCCTTCTGGCCGATATTCGCGCCGACGTGGAGACCGGCACCTCGCTGAACGCAGCCTATCGCAAGCACCCCATGTACTTCGATAGCCTCTACTGCAATCTGGTGGAGGCGGGCGAAGCGGCCGGTATCCTGGAAGCCCTGCTGGACCGCCTGGCCACGTACATGGAGAAGACCGAGGCCATCAAGTCCAAGATCAAATCGGCGCTGATGTACCCGATCTCGGTCATCGTAGTGGCCTTCATCGTCGTGACCATCATCATGATTTTCGTGATCCCGGCCTTCAAGGAAGTGTTCACCTCGTTCGGCGCCGACCTGCCGGCACCGACGCTGTTCGTGATGGGCATCAGCGATGTCTTTGTCCAATGGTGGTGGTTGATCTTCGGCGTGATTGGCGGCGGTCTCTACTTCTTCATGCAGGCCTGGAAGCGCAACGAGCGCATGCAGCAATTCATGGACCGTACGCTGCTGAAGGTGCCGGTCTTTGGCGTGCTGATCGAGAAATCCTGCGTCGCACGCTGGACGCGCACGCTGTCGACCATGTTTGCCGCGGGCGTCCCATTGGTCGAGGCACTGGATTCTGTCGGCGGCGCATCCGGCAATGCCGTGTATGCCAATGCCACGGAAAAGATCCAGCAGGAAGTCTCCACCGGCACCAGTCTCACCGTGGCCATGACCAATGCCAATGTCTTTCCGTCCATGGTGCTGCAGATGTGCGCCATCGGCGAGGAATCCGGCTCCATCGACCATATGCTGGGCAAGGCGGCCGATTTCTATGAAGAAGAGGTCGATGACATGGTGGCTGGCCTGTCCAGCCTGATGGAGCCCATCATCATTGTTTTCCTGGGCACCCTCATCGGCGGTATCGTGGTTTCGATGTATCTACCCATCTTCAAGCTGGGCCAGGTGGTCTGATGGTTTTGGAGCTCTGGATGCAGGCTGCATTGGGCGGCCTGCTGGGCCTGTTGGTTGGCAGCTTTCTCAACGTGGTGGTGCATAGGCTGCCCCGCATGATGGAGCAGCAATGGAATGCGGAATGCGCCCAATGGGCGCAAGAGCAATCTTCATCCTCCGCCACGCCATCGCCCGCCACAGCGCCGCCGCCTGCCGAGGCGCCCCTGAGCCTGAGCCGCCCCCGCTCGCGCTGCCCGCATTGCGGCCATGCCATCCACTGGTACGAAAACATTCCCGTGCTCAGTTATCTGGCGCTGCGGGGCCGGTGCTCCGAATGCAAGGCGTCGATCAGCATCCGCTATCCGCTGGTGGAATTGGCCTGCGCCGCGCTGTTTGCCTACTGTGCGGCGCAATGGGGCATCACGCCTACAGGCGCTGCCTGGTGCCTTTTCAGTGCGGCCTTGCTGAGCCTGGCATTGATCGACTGGGACACCACACTGCTTCCCGACGACATCACCCTGCCCTTGCTGTGGGCCGGACTGCTGTCGTCGGCGCTGCACTGGACCGCCGTGTCTCTGGCCGACGCGGTATGGGGCGCTGCAGCGGGCTATCTCTCGCTGTGGCTGGTTTACTGGGCCTTCAAGCTGGCCACCGGCAAGGAAGGCATGGGCTACGGCGACTTCAAGCTGTTTGCCGCGCTGGGCGCCTGGTTCGGCTGGCAGGCACTCGTGCCCATCATCCTGATCTCGTCGGTGATTGGCGCCATCGTGGGCATCGCGTTGAAGATCAATAGCCGCCTGCGTGAGGGCGGCTATGTTCCCTTCGGCCCCTTTCTGGCGGGCGCCGGCTTTGCAGCCATGGTGTTCGGACCGCAGCAGATGCTGCAATCCCTATTGGCGGCCTTGGGCCTTTGATTCAACACTGCGGCATGGCCCCCAGCATCGCCCCGCCCTTGCTTGCACGCCCGTTTCGGCTGGGCCTGACGGGCGGCATTGGCAGCGGCAAGAGCACCGTCGCAGCGCAACTGGGCTTGCGCGGAGCGGCCGTGATCGATGCCGACCAGATCTCTCGCAGCCTCACCGCCCCCGAAGGTGCTGCTCTGCCCGAGATAGCGCGCGTCTTCGGGCCCGAACTGATTGATGCCAGCGGCGCCCTGGACCGCACGCGCATGCGCGAACTGGTCTTTCAGCAGCCCTCGGCACGACAGCAGCTGGAGGCCATCGTCCATCCCCTCGTGGCGCAGCAGACGTCCCGGCAAGTGGAGCAGGCCACAGTGGCTGGGTGCCGACTCATCGTGCATGACATTCCCTTGCTCGTGGAGTCCGGCCGCTGGCCTGCCATGCTTGATGCGGTGCTGGTCGTTGACTGCCGCACCGAAACGCAGATCGCTCGCGTGATCGCGCGCAACGGATTGCCACGCGAGGCGGTGCAGGCCATCATCTCGGCCCAGGCCACACGTGCGGCACGGCTGGCAGCCGCCGACTGGGTGCTCTACAACGACGAGGCCATGACGATAGAGGCTTTGCGCGCATGCACCGATCGAATCTCTGCATGGTTCGGGCTATGATGCACGCCATGGCTTGGCCTGTGCGTGTAATTCAGCATGTGCACGACGTAGACAGCTGATTCCTGTGCACCCCGAGGAGCCCAGCAAGCGTGATCCTGTACGAATATCCTTTCAATGAGCGCCTGAGGACCTACCTCCGGTTGGAACAGCTATATCGCCGCCTGAGCGAGTTGCTGTCGCGCGCTCATTCCATCGATCACCATTTTGCGCTGGTCACCATCTTCGAGATCATGGACGTGGCGGCACGTACCGACCTGAAGACGGACGTGCTCAAGGACCTTGAGCGCCACAAAAGCCTGCTCGACAGCCTGCGCGGCAATCCCGACATTGCCGAGCACATGCTTGACCAGGTCTCACGCCATGTGGAGCAGTGCTTTGCCCAGCTCAATGCCCAGAACGGCAAGGCTGGCCAGACCCTGACTGAAAACGAATGGCTGATGGCCGTGCGCAGCCGCATCGGCATCCCCGGCGGCACCTGCGGCTTCGACCTTCCTGCCTATCACGCCTGGCAGTTCCATGATCCCCAGATACGCCTGCGCGATCTGGAGGACTGGGCCAGCACCCTGACCCCGCTGGGTCAGTCGCTGCAATTGCTGCTCAAGCTGCTGCGCGAAACCGGCGTGCCGCAATGGGTGGCTGCCGAAAAAGGCGTGTTCCAGCAGGCCATGCCGCCCGGCCGCAGCTTTCAGCTGCTGCGCCTGCGCATAGACCCGTCGTTGAATCTGGTTCCGGAGATCAGCGGCAACCGCCTGCTGGTTTCGGTGCGCCTGCTCCGCCCCGAGAACGGCGCCAAGCCTCAACCCTGCAGCGAAGATGCCTCGTTCGAGGTCACGCTTTGCAGCTGATGGACAAGACGGCCGACATGCCCTCGAGCGCCCCCGCCCCCCAGCCCGCCAGCCTCTCTTCTGCCGGCCCCACGGTGCGCTGCCCGACCTGTGCAGGCCCCAGCCTGTTCGCACCAGCCAACCGTTTCCGCCCCTTCTGCAGCGAACGCTGCCGCCAGATCGACCTGGGCGCATGGGCCAATGAGGAATTCCGCGTGCCTGCACCGATGCCGCCCGAGGATGCGCCCTTCGGCGATCCTCGCACCGAGCCTTGATCAGGCCCGATCAGGCTTTCGGCTGGCCTGCCTCGTAGAACCCGGCATCGAAAGGCAGCCCGCGTTCCTCGCTCAGCCACTGCAGCACCGGATAGGCACCTGGCAGCACCGGATGCACCTGCAGCGGAAGTTGCTGCCAAGCCATCTGCTGGCCTTCACGCATCTCGAACTCCCCGCTCCAGCGCGTGACCTTGCACCAGTGCAGGCGCACCAGGGCATGCGGATAGTCATGCTCGGTCACCTTCCAGACTTCAGCGGCCGCGATCTCTACGCCCAGTTCCTCTTGCATCTCGCGGCGCAAGGCCTGCTCCACGGTCTCACCGGCTTCGATCTTGCCGCCCGGAAACTCCCAGTAGCCTGCATACGGCTTGCCCGGCGGACGGCTGGTGATCAGCAACGCGCCATCGGACTCGCGAAGCAGCACGCCGACGGCGACCTCGGTGTGCTTGCGCCGCACTGGCGCCTGCGACTCGGCCGCCTCAGCGCGGGCCTTGGGGGAGATTTCTTTTTCAGTCACTTGATCTTTCGCAAAAAAGTCTGCCCAGCCCAGGGCCAGGCAGCAGGTGCTCAGAGTTCAGCCTCTTCAACCAACCCCTGGACATCGGCGATGCCGGTCTGGCGCTGACTCGGGCGCTCGGCACGGCCCGCATAGTCGCGCGCAAACTGGTGGGCCACGCGACCGCTGCGTGAACCGCGCTCCAGCGCCCAGACCAGGGCCTCCGGGCGTGCCGCCTCGATCGTGGCCTGATCCAGGCCCAGGGCCTCCAGCCACTGTGCCACCACGCGCAGGTACTCGTCCTGGCTGAACGGGTAGAAGCTCACCCACAGGCCGAAACGCTCGGACAGCGAGATCTTTTCCTCAATCACCTCGCCGGGATGCAGCTCCCCATCCTCGCCGCGCTGGTAGGTCAGATTCTCGGACTGGTACTCCGGCAGCAGGTGGCGGCGATTGCTGGTCGCATAGACCAGCACGTTCGGGCTGGCGGCGCTGACCGATCCATCCAGAATGGACTTCATGGCCTTGTAGCCAGGCTCGCCTTCCTCAAAGCTCAGATCGTCGCAATAGATGATGAACTTCTCGGGCCGGCCGGCCACCACATCGACGATGTCGGGCAGGTCGGTCAGATCGGCCTTGTCCACCTCGATCAGGCGCAGGCCCTGCGAAGCAAAAGCATGCAGGCAGGCACGGATCAGCGAGGATTTGCCCGTGCCGCGCGCGCCGGTGAGCAGCACGTTGTTGGCCGTGCGGCCGGTCACGAACTGCTCGGTGTTGCGCGCGATCTTGTCCTTTTGCACATCGATGTTCTGCAGGTCGGACAGCTGCATGGCGCCGACATGGCGCACGGGCTCCAGCAAACCGCAGCCGTTGGCGCGCTTGCGATAGCGCCAGGCGATGGCGGTATTCCAGTCTGCGGGGGATTGCAGCGGCTGGGGCAGGATGGCCTCGATGCGCTGCATCAGCTGCTCGGCGCGCTGCACAAGTTGCAGCAAGGGGGCGGCGACGGCTTCTGTGGGCAATGTCATGGATGTCTCTCGAATACGGATCTCACGGCCACCGACGCTGGATATGCCCGGGAATCGAGATGGATCTCATGCCAACGCCAGAGCTTTTGCGCGCCGGCCGCCATTGAAAGCTGGCAGCAGCCAAGCACAAGGCCTGCGGCTGCCGGCGGCACGGTGGGTGGAGAGTCAGGAGCGGTAGTCGGCGTTGATGCTCACGTAGTCGTGGCTCAGATCGCAGGTCCACACGGTCTGCTCGGCCTGCCCTCGGCCCAGTAGCACGCGCACGATGATCTCCTGCTGCTTCATCACGCGCTGGCCGTCTTCCTCCTGATAGGCAGGGTTGCGGCCGCCATTGACTGCGACATGCACATCGTTCAGGTACAGGTCGATCTTGGTCTGGTCCAGATCGTCGATGCTAGCATAGCCCACCACCGCAAGGATGCGGCCCAGGTTCGGATCGCTGGCAAAGAACGCCGTCTTGACCAGGGGTGAATGCGCGATGGAATAGGCCACGAGGCGGCACTCAGCCTCGGTCTTGCCGCCCTCCACCTTGACGGTGATGAACTTGGTGGCGCCTTCGCCGTCGCGCACGATGGCCTGGGCCAGCAGGCGCGACACATCCAGCAATGCAGCCTTCAGGGCCAGGCCTTCGGCACTGGTCAGCGAAGTGATCTGCGCATTGCCGGCCTTGTGCGTGGCCACCAGCACGAAGGAGTCGTTGGTCGACGTGTCGCCGTCGATGGTCACGCGGTTGAAAGATCCGTCGGCCAGTTCCTTGACCAGAGGCTGCAGCAGTTCGGGTGCGATGGCGGCGTCGGTGGCCAGAAAGCCCAGCATGGTCGCCATGTTGGGGCGAATCATGCCCGCACCCTTGCTGATGCCGGTGATGCTCACACGCTTGCCGCCAATATCCACGGCGCGGCTGAAGGCCTTGGGCAGGGTGTCGGTGGTCATGATGCCTTCGGCGGCCGTGCCCCAGTTGTCGGCCTTGGCTGCTGCGATGGCAGTTGGCAGGCCGGCGGCGATGCGATCCACGGGCAGCTCTTCCATGATCACGCCAGTGGAGAACGGAAGGATCTGCTCGGGCTTGAGCTGCAGCAGCGCAGCCAGATCCGCACAGGTGCGACGTGCGCGCGCCAGTCCGTCAGCGCCGGTGCCGGCATTGGCATTGCCTGTGTTGATGACCATGGCACGGATGGCGCCCGCTGTCTGAACCAGATGCTCGCGGCTGACCTGCACAGGCGCTGCGCAGAAACGGTTCTGTGTGAACACGCCAGCCACCGAAGCGCCCTCGTCGAGCAGGAACACGGACAGGTCCTTGCGGTTGGCCTTGCGCACACCGGCTTCGGTGACGCCGATGCGAACGCCGTTGATCGCCAACAGGTCGGCGTGCACGGGAGCGGAGAGATTCACAGGCATTGAGGGGCTTCCTACAGTGAAAGAAAAACGCGCTCCATTATCGGAACAAACCGGGGCGGCACGTATTTCATCGACCTTAAAAAAGAAAACGGCACGGAGTGCATCCGTGCCGTTTTCCGTGTCTTGCGGCGTCTTACGACGCCGGCCGCATCACGACAGCTTGCCGTGGCACTGCTTGTACTTCTTGCCGCTGCCGCAGGGGCAGGGATCATTGCGGCCCACGCGAGCGCCTTCGGGCAACTCCAGCGGCTCGTCTTCGACGGAGCCACCGATGTCGCCATCCGAGGGAGCGCCATAGGTCATGTGCTCCAGGCTGTGGGCGCTGCGCTGCTCCATGGCCTCGGTGGCCTGCTCCACCTGTTCGCGCGACTGCACCTGCACGGTCATCAGCACGCGCGTGACTTCGGTCTTGACCTGGTCGATGAGCTGGCGGAACAGCTCGAAAGCCTCGCGCTTGTATTCCTGCTTGGGCTGCTTCTGGGCATAGCCACGCAGGTGGATGCCCTGGCGCAGATAGTCCAGCGCGGACAGGTGGTCACGCCAGTTGGTATCAAAGCTTTGCAGCAGCACGGCGCGCTGGAATTGAGTGAAGTTCTCGCGTCCGATCAGCTCGACCTTGGCCTCGAACACTTCACGGGCAGCCTGCAGCACCTTCTCGAGGATCTCCTCGTCGGTGATGGCATGCGCGGACTGCACTTGCGATTGCAGCGGCAGCTGGATGCGCCACTCGCTTTCCAGCGCCTTTTCCAGGCCGGCCAGGTCCCATTGCTCTTCCATGGACTCGGCGGGCACGTACTGGCGCACCAGGTCGGACACCACGCATCACCGTGATCATCTCGTGCAGGTCCGAGGCATCGAGGATCTCGTTGCGCTGCTGGTAGATCACCTTGCGCTGGTCGTTGGACACGTCGTCGTATTCGAGCAGCTGCTTGCGGATGTCGAAGTTGCGGGCCTCGACCTTGCGCTGAGCGCCTTCGATGGAGCGGGTCACGATGCCGGCTTCGATGGCTTCGCCATCGGGCATCTTCAGGCGGTCCATGATGGCGCGCACACGGTCGCCCGCAAAGATGCGCATCAGCGCATCGTCCAGGCTCAGGTAAAAGCGCGAGGAGCCGGGGTCGCCCTGGCGGCCCGAACGGCCACGCAGCTGGTTGTCGATACGGCGAGATTCGTGGCGCTCCGTGGCGATGATGCGCAGGCCACCCAGGGCCGAGACCTTGTCGTGCTCGATCTTCCAGTCAGCGCGCATCTGTTCGATGCGCTGCTGGCGTTCGGCTTCGGACAGGGATTCATCGGCCTCGACAGCCGCAACCTGCTTTTCGATGTTGCCGCCCAGCACGATGTCGGTACCACGACCGGCCATGTTGGTGGCAATGGTGATCATGCCGGGACGGCCAGCCTGGGCCACGATGTCAGCCTCGCGCTCGTGCTGCTTGGCGTTGAGCACCTGGTGGGGCAGGTTTTCCTTGTTGAGCAGCTCGTCGATGATTTCCGAGTTCTCGATCGAGGTCGTACCCACCAGCACGGGCTGGCCGCGCTCATGGCATTCGCGGATGTCGCGGATCGCCGCCTCGTACTTCTCGCGCGTGGTCTTGTAGACGCGGTCGAGCTGGTCGTCGCGCTTGCTGGGACGGTTGGGCGGAATCACCACGGTTTCGAGGCCGTAGATTTCCTGGAATTCGTAGGCTTCGGTATCGGCCGTACCCGTCATGCCCGCCAGCTTGCCGTAGAGACGGAAGTAGTTCTGGAAGGTGATCGAGGCCATGGTCTGGTTCTCGGCCTGGATGGTCACGCCTTCCTTGGCCTCGACAGCCTGGTGCAGGCCATCGCTCCAGCGCCGGCCCGCCATCAGGCGGCCCGTGAACTCGTCGACGATGACGATCTCGCCGTTCTGCACCACGTAGTGCTGGTCACGGTGGTAGAGGTTGTTGGCGCGCAGCGCCGCATACAGATGGTGGACCAGGGTGATGTTGGCCGGGTCGTAGAGCGAGGCGCCCTCGGCAATCATGCCGGCATGACCCAGCAGGCGCTCGGCGGCTTCGTAGCCCTGGTCGGTCAGGAATACCTGGTGGCTCTTTTCGTCCACCGTGAAGTCGCCGGGCCTGGTCACGCCTTCGCCCGTGCGGGGATCGGCCTCGCCTTCCTGGCGCACCAGGTTGGGCACGATCTTGTTCATGGCCACGTACATGGCCGTGTGGTCCTCGGCCTGACCGCTGATGATCAGCGGCGTGCGGGCCTCATCGATCAGGATGGAGTCCACCTCGTCGACGATGGCGTAGTTGAGCACGCGCTGAACGCGGTCGCCCGACTCGTAGACCATGTTGTCGCGCAGGTAGTCGAAGCCGTATTCGTTGTTCGTGCCGTAGGTGATGTCGCTGTTGTAGGCGGCCTGCTTTTCCTCGCGCGGCATGTTGGGCAGGTTGATGCCCACCGACAGGCCGAGGAAGTTGTACAGCTTGGCCATCCAGGTGGCATCGCGGTTGGCCAGATAGTCGTTCACGGTCACCACGTGAACGCCATTGCCCGACAGTGCGTTCAGGTAGACCGGCAGCGTGGCGGTCAGCGTCTTGCCTTCGCCGGTGCGCATTTCCGCGATCTTGCCGTAGTGCAGTGCCATGCCGCCCAGCAACTGGACGTCGAAGTGGCGCATCTTCATGACACGCTTGGACCCTTCGCGCACCACGGCGAAGGCTTCGGGCAGCAGGTCGTCCAGCGACTCTCCCTTGGCCACACGCTCCTTGAATTCCTGCGTCTTTGCGCGCAGATCCTCGTCGCTGAGCTTCTCGTAGTCGGGCTCCATCGCATTGATGCGAACGACCGTCTTGCGGTATTGCTTGAGAAGCCGATCGTTTCGGCTGCCGAATAGTTTGGTGAGGAAGTTGGTGGCCATGCGAAAAAGACACACCGCCACCCGCTGAAGCGGACTGCGGTGTGCCTGGAATCCCTAGATTGTTGGATTTCAGATGGGGCCGCTCCACCTGCCTGCAAGTACCCTGCTGGAGAACACATGCGGCCGGGCTGAAGCGAGAACCGAACAATTGATTCTAACTGTCTCTGCCCAACCCTCTTCCAGGCAGGCCGACGCATGCGGCCGCAGAGCCCTGAACCCGAATTCCCGGACCCGCGCCGCCCTGCAGATGCTGCTATAACGAGGGTCCCGGCTGGCGCATGCCTACGCTGCCTGACCAGCCTTCAAGCCCATGACCTTCACACGCCGCAATCACGCCGTCACCGCCCTGCACGCTGTCGAGAACTCGCCGACACTGGCCCGGCTCGCCCAGCTCACACGCGACTCCAGCAATCGCCTGACGGCCATCCTGCCCCTGGTGCCACAGCTGCTGCGCGACAGCCTGCAGGCAGGCCCCATCGAGGGCAGCACCTGGTGCCTGCTGGTGCGCAACAACGCGGCAGCGGCCAAGATACGCCAGCTGCTGCCGGCCATGGCCGCCCACTTGCGCACCAAGGGCTGGGATGTGGCCGAGATCCGCCTCAAGGTCCAGGCCTGACCGGCCACTGAAGAGCGGCTGCCGGAATCGGGGCGCGGAAATGAAAAAAGGCCTCCTGAGGAGACCTTCTGGTGCCGGTTGTCGGATTCGAACTGACGACCTACCGCTTACAAGGCGGGTGCTCTACCAACTGAGCTAAACCGGCGAAGCACGCATTCTAGCGCAGAAAAATGCCGCCTCAGACTTTCCCGATGGGGCCAAGCACGCTTGCGGGAGCAACGGCATGCGCGCCGATGCGAAAAACCTACTTGACCAGCTTCAGCGAAGGCCGCGTGCCCGAAGGCGGCGGCGTGCGCGGTGGCTCTTCGTCATCACCTTCGCTGTGGATGCTCACCAGCTGCACCACGCGCTCGTCGGATGCAGGCTCGGCCGGCACCTCAGCGGCGGCGTCCTGTGGCACAGGCTCATCGGACGCCTGCCCGGGCGAAACATCGTTGTCGGCTTCGGCCTCGGGCTCCGGCGCCGGGAAAGCCATGCCTTGCCCGGTCTCGCGTGCGTAGATGGCCATCACCTGCTCCACGGGCACCATGATTTCGCGGGGCTTGCCGCCAAAGCGGGCCGTGAAGCTGATGAAATCATTGCCCATCTGCAGGCCGCTGGTGGCGTCGTAGCTGACGTTGAGCACGATCTCGCCGTCGCGCACGAACTCGCGCGGCACCTGCACATTGCGGTCCACACGCACGGCGATGTGGGGCGTGAAGCCGTTGTCGGTGCACCACTCGTACAGTGCCCGGATCAGGTAGGGGCGGGTGGAAGTTGCTTCGGGGGCAGTCATGACGATCCCAGGAAATGAGTGGTCTGAGTGGTCGGAACACGAAAACGGGCAGGATGGCGACCGGTTGACCGCCTTCCCTGCCCGCGCAATCAGTCGCCAACCGATGCGAATTACTTGCGCATCACCTTCTCGGAAGGCGTCAGCGCTTCGATGTAGGCAGGGCGCGAGAAGATGCGCTCGGCGTACTTGAGCAGCGGGGCGGCGTTCTTGGACACCTCGATGCCGTAGTAGTCCAGGCGCCACAGCAGCGGGGCGATGGCCACGTCCAGCATGGAGAAGTTCTCGCCCAGCATGTACTTGTTCTTGAGGAACACGGGAGCCAGCTGCGTCAGGCGGTCGCGGATGTGGGCGCGGGCCTTCTCGATGGCCTTTTCGTTGCCCTTGACGTTGCGCTCCTCGAGCGTGCTCACGTGGACGAACAGTTCCTTTTCGAAATTCAGCAGGAACAGGCGCACGCGGGCGCGGTCCACCGGGTCGCCGGGCATCAGCTGGGGGTGCGGGAAGCGCTCGTCGATGTACTCGTTGATGATGTTCGATTCGTACAGGATCAGGTCGCGCTCGACCAGGATGGGCACCTGGCCGTACGGATTCATCACGCTGATGTCTTCAGGCTTGCTGAACAGGTCCACATCGCGGATCTCGAAGTCCATGCCTTTTTCGAACAGGACGAAGCGGCAACGGTGTGAAAAGGGGCAGGTCGTTCCCGAATAAAGCACCATCATGGTGGAGGCTCCTAAAAATCAAAAAGAGTGGGTCGCTCGCGGCGCCCACTCTGCACACAGTTCAGCCGCAGCAATTGCTTGCACGGCCTTCTGCAGTCACGGTTTTATTTGACGTCTTTCCAGAACGCGGCGTTGAGGCGCCATGCGATGAAGATGAAGACCGCCAGGAAAAGCAGCACACCCACGCCAATGCGGGTGCGGCTGTTCTGTGCCGGCTCACCCATCCATTGCAGGTAGTTCACCAGATCGCCAACTGCCTGATCGTACTGCACTGCGCTCATGCTGCCAGGAGAGACCTGCTCCCACCCCTTGAAAACCTGGGTCTTCACACCGTGCTCCTCGGCTTCTTCGAAGATGGCGCGGCGCTCGCCCTGCAGTTGCCACAGCGCATGGGGCATGCCTACGCTGGGGAAGGCCAGATTGTTCCAGCCCGTGGCCTTGGTGTCGTCGCGGTAGAAGGTGCGCAGGAAGGTGTAGAGGTAGTCGGCGCCCGTGCCGTTGTGGCCAGCACGCGAACGTGCGATCACCGTCAGGTCCGGAGGATTGGCGCCGAACCACTCCTTGGCTTCCTTGGGGTTGATGGCCGCCTTCATGGTCTCGCCGACCTTATCGGTGGTGAAAAGCAGGTTGTCCTTGATTTCCTGCTCGGTCAGCCCGATGTCCTGCAGCCGGTTGAAGCGCATGAATGCGGCCGAGTGGCAGCTCAGGCAGTAGTTGACGAACAGCTTGGCGCCGTTTTGCAGCGATGCCGTGTCATTCGTCTTGCCCGGGGCCTTGTCCCAGGCGATGCCGCCTTCGGCAGCCTGTGCACCGGTCACGATGCCCAGGGCCGCGATCAACGTGAGAATCAGTTTCTTCATTGTTGTTCTCTCCAGCTTCAGTGCGGCTTGAACGTCACACGATCGGGAACGGGTTTTGTCTTGCCCAGACGGCTCCACCAGGGCATCAGCAGGAAGAAGCCGAAGTAGAACAGCGTTCCGACCTGGGACACGCGCTCGCCGATGGGCGAAGGCGGCTGCACGCCGAGATAGGCCAGGATCACGAAGTTGATCACGAAGATGCCGTAGAGATACTTGTGCCAGCTCGGGCGGTAGCGGATGGACTTGACCGGGCTGCAATCGAGCCAGGGCAGCGCGAACAGGATGATCACGGCACCGCCCATCACCACCACACCCCAGAACTTGGCATCGATGGACAGCATCATGGCGATGACGCCCAGGGCCACGATGGCGACCACACCCTTGACGGCGGCCGGCAGGCGCGACTTGAGCACGCCAAAGCCCGCACCCAGCACCACGCAGGCGATGAGCACGTACATCATCTCGCTGGTGATGGCACGCAGCATCGAGTAGAACGGCGTGAAGTACCAGACCGGCGCAATGTGCGAAGGCGTCTTCAGCGGATCGGCCGGGATGAAGTTGTTGTACTCCAGGAAGTAGCCGCCGAACTCGGGCGCGAAGAACACCACGGCCGAGAACAGGAACAGGAACACCGTCACGCCGAAGATGTCGTGCACCGTGTAGTAGGGATGGAAGGGAATGCCGTCCAGCGGATGGCCCTTGGCGTCCTTGGGCGCGTTGGGGCCCTTGATCTCGATGCCATCCGGGTTGTTGGAGCCCACATCGTGCAGCGCCAGCAAGTGGGCCACGACCAGGCCCAGCAGCACCAGGGGCACGGCGATCACGTGGAAGCTGAAGAAGCGGTTGAGCGTGGCATCGCCCACCACGTAGTCGCCACGGATCAGCAGCGCCAGGTCAGGGCCGATGAAGGGAATCGCCGAGAACAGGTTCACGATCACCTGAGCGCCCCAGTACGACATCTGACCCCAGGGCAGCAGGTAGCCCATGAAGGCCTCGGCCATCAGCACCAGGAAGATGGCGCAGCCGAAGATCCAGACCAGTTCGCGCGGCTTGCGGTACGAACCGTACAGAAGACCGCGGAACATGTGCAGATAGACGACGACGAAGAAGGCCGACGCACCCGTGGAGTGCATGTAGCGGATCAGCCAGCCCCAGGGCACATCGCGCATGATGTACTCCACCGAGGCGAACGCCTTTTCGGCGTCGGGCTTGTAGTGCATCACCAGGAAGATGCCGGTGACGATCTGGATCACCAGCACCAGCAGCGCCAGCGAGCCGAAGATGTACCAGAAGTTGAAATTCTTCGGAGCGTAGTACTCCGACATGTGCACGCGATAGGCGTCGAAAGCCGTGGGAAAACGGTTCTCGAACCAGTTCGTGAGCTTGGCGCCGGCGGGCGCATTCGGATCGATGTCCTTGAATTCGTGGGCCATTGTTCTTGTCTCCCTCAAGCCTTGTCTTCACCAATGAGGAGCTTGGTCTCCGACAGGTACATGTGCGGCGGCACCTGCAGGTTGTCGGGAGCCGGCTTGTTCTTGAAGACACGGCCAGCCATGTCGAAGGTCGAGCCATGGCAGGGGCACAGGAAGCCGCCCTTCCAGTCGCTGGGCAGCGAGGGCTGGGCGCCCGGCTGGAACTTGTCGGAAGGCGAGCAGCCCAGATGCGTGCAGATGCCGACGACGACCAGCACTTCGGGCTTGATCGAGCGGGCCTCGTTCATCGCATAGGGCGGCGTGAACTCTTCAGGGTGGCGCTTGGATTGGGGATCGGCCAACTGGCTGTCCAGTTCGGGCAGCTCCTTGATCTGGTCAGGCGTGCGCTTGATGATCCAGACGGGCTTGCCGCGCCACTCGACCGTGAGCTTCTCGCCGTCCTTGAGGGCGGAGATATCGACCTCCACTGCAGCCCCGGCGGCTTTGGCCTTCTCGGATGGCTGGAAGGTGCTCACGAACGGGACGGCTGTCGCCACGCCGCCCACCGCACCAGCGCACGCCGACGTGATGATCCACGTCCGCTTGCTGGAGTCGATTGGAGTGTCACTCATGGGGTTCCTCGAACTACGTCGCTTGAGTTGGGGTCAACAATAAATTGTAGCGGGGCGAGTATGGTTATTCCATGCTGCTTGTGCCGTTGACAGGCTCCAAAGCCGCGCAATACTGCGCTATCTCAAACTCTTTCCAGATGGAGCCAGCCATGGGCATGATGCAGGAATTTCGTGAGTTCGCAGTTAAGGGAAACGTGGTAGATCTCGCCGTGGGCGTCATCATTGGTGGAGCGTTTGGCAAAATCGTCGATTCCGTGGTAAACGACCTGATCATGCCGGTCGTGGGCCTGGTTTTCGGCAAGCTGGACTTCTCCAATCTGTTCGTCGTGCTGGGCAGCGTACCCCCCGGAACGGCGATGACGCTCGATGCGCTCAAGAAGGCCGGCGTCCCCGTATTTGCCTATGGAAACTTCATCACGGTGGCAGTGAACTTCATCATCCTGGCCTTCATCATTTTCATGATGGTCAAGCAGATCAACCGCTTGCGCCGCGAGGCACCGGCAGCCCCCGCTCCCGCGCCCGTCACCCCCGAAGACATCGTGCTGCTGCGCGAGATTCGCGACAGCCTCAAGCGCTGAAATCCGTGTTTTGACGCAAATCAAAACGCCCGTGGCACGGTTGCCACGGGCGTTTTCCATTACTGCAAATTCCCGATGCTTGGGCTAGCCATTCAAGCCGCCAATTTGCGCGCCATTCGCACGGCCTCAATCAGGCTTCCGGCCTCTGCAACACCCTGCCCCGCAATATCGAAAGCCGTGCCGTGGTCCGGACTGGTGCGTACCAGCGGCAGCCCCAATGTGACATTCACGCCTTTTTCCACGCCCAGGTACTTCACGGGAATCAGTCCCTGGTCGTGGTACATGGCCAGCACCGCGTCGAACTCGCCGGGATGGCCGGGAGCATTGCGGGCGCGCATGAACACCGTATCGGGCGCAAAAGGCCCGTGGGCGTCCAGGCCCTCGGCGCGCGCCTGGGCGATGGCCGGGGCAATGATCTCCACCTCCTCGCTGCCGAACAGGCCGCCCTCGCCCGCATGCGGGTTCAGCCCTGCCACACCTATCCGCGGCAGGCGGCCCAGGCTGCGAGACAGGGCCTCATGCGTGATGCGCAAGGTCTGCAGCAGGTTGTCCTTCGTTACCGCATCGATCGCCTTGCGCAGCGAGGTATGGATGCTGACCAGCACCGTGCGCAGCTCATCGTTGGCCAGCATCATGCGCACCGGCATGCGGTCAAGGCCCACACCCGCATGCTGCGCAGCCTCGAACTGCAGCAGCTCGGTATGACCAGGAAAGTCCACGCCTGCAGCATGCAGCGCCTCCTTGTGCAGAGGCGCCGTCACAAGAGCCGCGATTTCGCCTCGCAAGGCAGCCCGCGCGGCCCAGACCACGCAGCGCGCAGCCGCGTCACCGGCGCTGGCACTCACCTGGCCCCAGGGCGCAGGACCGGGCAGCCCGGGCAGCTCCAGCAAAGGGATGCAATGGGGCGGCACCTGCCACAGTTGCTCAGCCGACTCGATGACGGCCACGGGCATGGGAATGGCGTTGTCGCCATCGCGCGCACGCGCCGCCACGGCGGCTGCCCGGCGCAGCGTCTGCAACTCGCCGACGACGAAGCAGCCGCGCATCTGCTCGGGCGCGCCCATGAACGCCTTGGCGATGGTCTCGGGCCCCACCCCGGCAGAGTCGCCCTGGGTGATGGCCATCAAGGTCGTGGACTGTGTGGAATCAGGCATTTTCAGTATCCGGATCAGGCAAGCCGGTCATTCGCGCCGCGCTTGCAGCAAAAGGCCTCGCCCCCTGGGCGGGCCAATAGTGGGCCACTAACAGGCCAGCATCAGGCCGGATTGTCGATCTCGATGAAACGGTGCTCCAGCCCCAGCTCCAATGCCACCTGCCCTGCCAGGGCCGGCGCACCATAGCGCTCCGTGGCATGGTGGCCTGCCGCCAGAAAGGCCACGCCCGTTTCCCGGGCCAGGTGCGCCTGCGGCTCGGAAATCTCGCCCGTGATGAAGGCATCGGCCCCAGCGGCAATCGCAGCCTCGAAGAAACCTTGCGCGCCGCCCGTGCACCAGGCAATGCGGCGAATGGGGTGATTGGGGCGCAGGCGCTCTCCCCCCACGCAGACAGGAGTGCGCCCCAGCGCCTGCTCCACATGCCTGCCCAGCGCCGCCGCGTCGGCAAACTCCGCCGCGGCCATCCAGCCCAGGTTCTGCTCGCCAAACGTTGCCTGGCCCTCAAGCCCCAACTGCACGCCCAGCTGCGCGTTGTTGCCCCATTGCGGATGGGCATCCAGCGGAAGATGGTAGGCAAAGAGGTTGATGTCGTGGGCCAGCAGCAGGCGGATACGCTCCTTGAGCCAGCCCGTGATGCGGCCATCCATGCCGCGCCAGAACAGGCCGTGGTGCACGAAGATGGCATCGGCCTGCGCCTCGATGGCCGCCTCGATCAGCGCGCGGCTGGCCGTCACCCCGCTGACGATGCGGCGGATCTCGCCGCGCCCCTCCACCTGCAGGCCGTTGGGACCATAGTCCTTGAAGCGCTCGGGCTGCAGCAAACCGTCGAAGTGGGCCAGGAGTTCTTGTCGCGTGGTGCTCATGAAAGGATTGTCAGCGATCCATGCGGCGCCCAGGAAAAAGGGCAGCCATGCTGCCCTTCATTCCACTGCCAAGCTCAGCCGCGCCTGGGTTGCCAACCACGGCAGGCCAGGGGCCAGAAGCCGATGGCCGCGCCCAGGATGCCCATGGCCGCCACATAGTGGGCCGGCGCCATCACATCCACCTGCTGCCACACGGACACCAGCATGGGCGTCATGCCGCCGAACACCGCATAGGCCATGTTGTAGGCAAAGGACAGGCCCGTGAAACGCACCTCGGCCGGGAAAGCGCGCACGCCCACCACCGGCAGCAGCGCAATGCTGCCCACGAAAAAGCCCACCAGCGCGTAGCTCCACACCAGCGAGGACGCCGTGCCCGGCAGGTTCAGATAGAACGCATAGGCCGTCACTGTCATGCCCAGCCAGCCCGTGACCATGGCCACACGCGTGCCCATCCGGTCGGACAGCCAGCCCCAGAACACACAGCCCAGCGTCAGCGTCACCGTGGCCACGGCGTTGGCCTTCATGGCCAGGGCCGCGTCGATGTGGAAGACCTTCTGCAGATAGGCCGGCGTGAACAGCACCACCACCACGATGGCCGTGGACAGCACCCAGGTCATCAGCGCCACCAGCACGCAGGCCTGGCGGTGGTCGCGCACGATGGTCTTGAGCGGCAGTTCGCGGTCGGCCTGCTTGCGCGCCATCAGCTCCTGGAAAATGGGTGTCTCGTGCAGGAACTTGCGCAGATAGACCGACACCAGACCGAACACGCCGCCCAGAATGAAGGGCATGCGCCAGGCCCAGTCGTGGATCTCCTCGGCGCTGTAGGTGCTGTTGAGCCAGACACCGATGATGGAGCCCAGGAAAATGCCGCCCGTGATGCCCGAAGTCAGCGAGCCGATGGCAAAGCCATAGTGGCGCGCCGGCGCATGCTCGGCCACGAAGACCCAGGCGCCCGGCATCTCGCCACCAATGGCCGCGCCCTGCAGCACGCGCATGGCCAGCAGCAAAATCGGCGCGGCAATGCCGATGGAAGCATAGGTGGGCAGCAGGCCGATCACCAGCGTGGGCACGGCCATCAGGAAGATGGACAGCGTGAACATCTTCTTGCGGCCCAGGATGTCGCCAAAGTGCGCAATCAGAATGCCGCCGATGGGCCGGGCCAGGTAGCCCGCCGCAAAAATGCCCAGCGTCTGCAGCTGGCGCAGCCAGTCCGGCATCTCGGCCGGGAAGAACAGCTTGCCGATGACATTGGCGAAGAAAACGAAAACGACGAAGTCGTAGAACTCCAGGGTGCCACCCAGGGCCGACAGGCCCAGGGTCTTGTAGTCCTGTCGGTTGAGAGGACGTGCGGTCGCAACAGCAGGGGCCATGCCCGGCTGCGCTTGGTCAAGCGTAGTCATGGTTTTTTTTCCAGGGATCGAACAGCAGGACGGCGCGGTGGATGCCACGGCAACGGATGGGCGTGCGGCGGCAGATCGTTCTGCAAGACTTCGGGATCGGAGGACTTGGCTCTCTCTTGGGGCCGGCTTGTGGGCCGGCGCAACAGCGAACGCGGCGTGGCGCAGTCGTCCGGGGATTCTAGGGTTTGTACTGTAGCTGTGTGGGGAGCGCGGCTTTGGCGCTCGCCCGCCGGCCCACCGCCCCGCTCACGACATGCCTCACAATGGGGCCTTGTCCTCCCGCACAGAACACCACACTTCATGAAACGCACCTGGCTGCTGTTTTCGCAGGCGGTCACCATCCTGGTGGCTGCCTACTTCGTCGTTGCCACCCTGCAGCCGGACTGGCTGCGCCGCGGCGCCGTGCGCAGCAACGCGGGCATTGCGTTGCTGGAGGCGCCGGCCACGCCCGTCGGAGAAGTCAGCCCGGGCAGCTTTGCACCTGCGGCCAAGAAGGCGGCGCCTGCCGTGGTGAGCATCAACACCAGCAAGGCGGTACGGCATCCGCGCAGCAACGATCCGTGGTTCCAGTTCTTCTTCGGCGACCAGGGCACGCAGGAGCAGGCAGGCCTGGGCAGCGGCGTGATCATCAGCCCGGACGGCTACATCCTGACCAACAACCATGTGGTCGAGGGCGCCGATGACATCGAGGTCACGCTGACCGACAGCCGCCAGGCCAAGGCCCAGGTGATCGGTACCGATCCCGAGACCGACCTGGCCGTGCTCAAGATCGCCCTGGACAAGCTGCCCGTCATCGTTCTGGGCAATTCCGACCAGATCGACGTGGGCGACCGCGTGCTGGCCATCGGCAACCCCTTCGGCGTGGGCCAGACGGTGACCAGCGGCATCGTCAGCGCCCTGGGCCGCAGCCAGCTGGGCATCAATACCTTCGAGAACTTCATCCAGACCGATGCGGCCATCAACCCCGGCAATTCGGGCGGCGCGCTGGTGGATGCCAGCGGCAATCTGCTGGGCATCAATACCGCCATCTATTCGCGCTCGGGCGGCAGCATGGGCATCGGCTTTGCGATTCCCGTGTCCACGGCCAAGCTGGTGCTGGACGGCATCGTCAAGGACGGCCGCGTGGTGCGCGGCTGGATCGGCGTGGAGCCCAATGAGCTGTCGCCGGAGCTGGCAGAGACCTTTGGCGTGAAGGCCGACTCCGGCGTGATCATCACCGGCGTGCTGCAGGCAGGCCCCGCTGCCCAGGCCGGCATGCGCCCGGGCGATGTGATCGTGCAGGTGGGCGACAAGCCCATCCGCAATGTGTCCGAACTGCTGACCGCCGTGGCCGCGCTCAAGCCCGGCGAGGCCGCGAAATTCGATGTGCGCCGTGGCGAAGGCCCCGTGGAGCTGCAGATCACCCCGGGCCTGCGCCCTGCGCAGTCGGCACAGCGCATGCAGCGCCGCTGACCCGCCCCCCGCCCCAACGAAAAAAGCGCCTGTTCACAGGCGCTTTTTTCGTTGCAGGGCAGGTGCTGAACTACAGCTTGTGCAGGCGCTGGGCCGCGCGCCATTGCGCGCCGGGCGCCACATGCACGGGCGCATCGATGGCGGCGGCCTCCACGCACAGCATCTGCCGCCACCCCTGCGGCGGCATGTCGGGCAGACGTTCACACAGCGCGGGGCCGGGGTTCCAGACCACAGTCTCGCTCCAGGCGGCATCCTGCGAGATCCGCAAGCCGCCGCCAGGTGCGGCCAGCTCCATGGCGTTCCCGGGCCGGGGGTAGACGCGATCGAGCTCTTCGCCAAAGCGCACGTCACCGTGCTGCGTGGGATGGGTGTCGGCCACAGCATCCCAGTAAGGCAGGCCGTCAAGGCCTTGCAGCCGGCATTGCGCCACGTCCGCCACGCGCAGGTAGCTGTGCAAGGCGGCAGTGAAAGCCAAAGGCGTGTCGCCCCGGTTGTGCACTACCAGCTCCACGTCAAGCCGGCCGGGCAACAGCGTCACCTCCAGCCAGGTCTCGAAGGAATGCGGCCAGACGGCGCGCGTCTGCGGCGTGTCGGCGAGCTTGAGCCGCAGGAACAAGCCATCGCCGGCAAGAACCTCGGCCTGTGCGGCATCAGCCTGCCACGGCAGGGTGCGCGCAAAGCCGTGCTTGACCAGCGGGCCGCGTTGGTTGAATTGGGGAAAGCAGACCGGAATACCGCCGCGTATGGGTGTGTGGCCGTCATTGGCCGCCAGGGGACTCAGGAACAGTTGCTCCTCGCCACCTGCCTGCCAGGAAAGCAGTTGCGCCCCTTGCAAGGCCACCAGGGCAGCATCGCCGCAGGCCAGGCGCAGGCGGATGGCGGGCAGGCCCTGCCATGCATCAGCGCAGGCGCCGGGAGCTTGCGCGGCCGCAGGTAAAGCTGTTACTGCGGGAAAGGAAGATGTAACTTTCATGCTTGAATATAGCCTTTCCCCCGCCCAGCCTTCCTCTGTCATGCAACGCTCCCACGCTCCCTCTCCTCTTGTCCTGCGACTCGGCATGCTCGCCCTGGCCGCCTCCTTGGCTTCCTGCGGCGGAGGCGGTGGTGGTGACAGCAGCGCTGGCGGCGGCACCGGGGGCGATGGCGGCGGCACCGGCCAGCCCGGAGTGACCTCGGTCACCGTGCAATGGACGGCCCCTGCCGCCAGGGATGTGGTGACAGCAGGCTCGGCACTGACCCTGCGCGCAGGTGTTCTCGCAGATGGCGTGAATGCCGCCGATGGAACCGTGGTGAGCTTCAGCGCAGCCACAGGCGTCAGCACCTCGGCGCTGACCAGCTCCGGCGTGGCAACTGCCTCCCTGACCGGCGCCACGCCGGGCCGCCAGCAGGTGCAGGCCAGCGCCACCGTGGGAAGCCGCACGGGCAGCGCTTCGCAGACCTTCTATCTGCGCCCGGCTCCTGCGCCGCTGCGGGTGCTGGTGCCTGCGTATTTCTATCCCACGGGCGCGGGGGCCACGGCCTGGAATGCGCTGGCAGCCAGCGCCCAGGCAAATCCGACCGTGCAGATGACGGCCATCCTGAACCCGGCCAACGGCATTTTCAGTGGCCCGGATGCGAACATCACGCGCGCCGCAACCGCTTTTGCCAACGCCGGCGGGCAGTTGGTGGGCTATGTGAGCTCCAGCTATGGCACGGGCACGCGATCGCTGGCCAGCATCCAGGCCAATATCGACAACTATTTCACGCACTACGGCGCAGGCCTGGTCAAGGGCTTCTTCATTGACGAGATGGCGGCCACCGCCAACCGACTGGACTTCTACCGCAGCATCTACCAGTACATCAAGGCCAAGAATCCCGACCTGATCGTGATCGGCAACCCAGGCCTCGTGCCCGTGGCCGGTTATGCCGATGTGGCCGATGTGCTGACCACGTTCGAGGGCAAGGGCTCCACGTACGCCACCTACGATCCGCGCACGACCAGTTTCGATTGGCTGTACGGGCTGGCCAATAGCCACCAGGCCTCGCTGGTGCACAACGTGTCGGGCTGCGCGGCCATGCAGACGACCGTGCAGTCGGCCGCCTCGGCACGCTATCAGGCGGGATGGATCTATGTGACCCAGCTGGAGTTCGAGCCCAGCACCGGCGTGGGCAACCCCTGGGCCGGGCTGCCGAATTACTGGGAAGCCTTTGTGCAGACCGTGCGCGCCACCAATGCCGGGCAAGCCCTTCCCGCCTGCTCGTAGAGGCCGCTTGAAACCCCGGCGCTGAATGCAGCGCGGGCGCCTGTCAGGGACAGGCGCCCGCGAATATCGAGAAGGCGCAGGCCGCTCAGGCCGTGAGTTCGTCGGCGCGAGCCTGCGCTGC
>NZ_JTKZ01000076.1:0-3553 GCF_000799035.1 Delftia sp. ZNC0008 | reverse complement strand
AGCCGCAGCGCCCGCCACGGCGACCGCCCCTGCACCCGCTCCCGCCGCACAGGCCGGCAAGCCCAACGTGGTCGTCCTGGCCACGGGCGGCACCATTGCCGGCGCGGGCGCCAGCGCCGTCAACAGCGCCACCTACACGGCCGCCAAGGTCCCCGTGGACAAGCTGCTGGCCGGCCTGCCCGAGCTGAGCAACATCGCCAACGTCTCTGGCGAGCAGGTCTTCCAGATCGCCTCCGAAAGCTTCACCAACAAGGAACTGCTGACGCTGGCACGCCGCGTCAACGAGCTGGCCAAGCAGCCCGGCGTGGACGGCATCGTCGTCACCCACGGCACGGACACGCTGGAGGAGACCGGCTACTTCCTGAACCTGGTGGTGCCCACCGACAAGCCCATCGTCATGGTCGGCTCCATGCGCCCCGGCACGGCCATCTCGGCCGACGGCGCGCTGAACCTGCTGGGCGCCGTGGCCACGGCCGCCTCCAAGGACTCGGCGGGCAAGGGCGTGCTGGTCAGCATGAACGACAACATCGACTCCGCGCGCGATGTGGCCAAGCTCACCAACATCAAGACCAATGCCTTCTCCAGCCAGTGGGGTCCGCTGGGCATGGTGGTCGAGGGCAAGACCTACTGGTTCCGCGCCCCCGTCAAGCGCCACACCAGGGGCAGCGAGTTCAACATCGAGCAGATCACCGACCTGCCCGCCGTGGACATCGTCTACGGCTACGGCAACGTGCCGGCCACGGCCATCGACGCGCTGGGCAAGGCCGGCGTCAAGGCCATCGTGCACGCCGGCACGGGCAACGGCTCGGTGGCCGACCGCATCGTGCCCAAGCTCAATGAACTGCGCCAAAAGGGCGTGATCGTGGTGCGCAGCTCGCGCGTGCCGGCCGGCTTCGTGCTGCGCAACGCCGAGCAGCCCGACGACAAGTACGACTGGGTCGTCGCCCATGACCTGAACCCGCAGAAGGCCCGCCTGCTGGCCGCCGTGGCCCTGACCAAGACGCAGGACACGAAGCAGCTGCAGCGCATCTTCTGGGAGTATTGATAGGCACCCCCTGAGGCGCTGGCGCGCCTTCCCCCCGTGGCACGGCGCCTCTCTACCCGCTTCGCGGGGGAGGGGGACGACAGCCTCGCTGCGGGGCGGCCCTTGCTTGCTGTCCCTTGCTTTGGGCCTCGTCGGTTTTTTGCGCTGCGCCCACATGGCCCGGTCCATTTTTGGCCGGGCCTTTTCTATTGCTGCTTCTTAGTTCGTTGTGAACAGCGGGGTGAGGGGGCCTTGGGCGATGTGGCAGTGCGCTTGTTCCAGGGCCTGGGCGAAGGCGTCGGAGCGCAGGTAGGCGTATTCGACGGCGCGCTGGGCGCCTATGGCGTCGCCCTGGACGGGGGCAGTGGCGGGGTGGCACATCATGAGGCTGCCGGGCTGCAGCTGGGCCAGCCATTGGGCCATGTGGCGGCCATAGCCTTCGGGCGTGGGCTGGTCGAAGGCGTAGACGCCGCCGAAGCCGTGGTTGAGCGGCACGCCCTGGCGGCGCAGGCGACGGGTGGTGGTCCAGCCGCCGAGCAGGGCGATGATGGCGGCCTTGGGGTCGCGCCAGAGCTGGCCGGCCGGGGTGGTGGAGCGGACCCAGGGCAGGTCGTCGGCGTTGTCGCCATAGCGCTGGCGCAATTCCTGCACCAGCGCGGCGCGCACGCCGGGCAGCTGGTGCACGTGCTGGTGGCCGTCGATGAAGTCGGGGGCCATGCCCAGCGCGTCCTCGAAGGCGTCGAGCTGGCGGCGCCAGGCGTCGCGCATGGCGGCGCCGCCGAGTGCGCCGGCATAGGCGCGCGCGATCACGGCACCGATTCCGGCGGCAGGCTGCAGGCCGTGGCCTTCGGTCAGGTTGAAGTGCAGGCCCAGCGACAGGCGCGGGCGCAGCGCGGGCAGGCGCCTGGCCGCCTGCCTCCAGTGCGGCGAGGTGGTCATGCAGCTGGTGGCCGACAGCCGGCCCTGCAGTGTGAGCTGCTCCACGGCGTCGTCGACCAGGGGGTGCAGCGCATAGTCGTCGGCGCACAGGACGACGGTTCTGGCCGGGGACTTCTCCCCGTTTATGGCAGGCATGGTGTTCATGGGGATTCCTTGCGTCCGGGGGCCGCAAAGGCCCAGAACTTGGCCAGGACGAAGGTGCCCACCGCCACCAGCACCAGCACCAGGGCCAGGCTCCAGAAATAGTGCCAGTGCAGCCAGTGCAGGGCCGCCCAGTACAGCAGCTCATTGGCCACGAAGGAGACGCAGGCCACGGCGAAGTATTTGGCCACCACGGCCCGGCCACGCGCCTGGGTCTGCACGAAGGTGAACAGCGCATGGCCGTTGTAGCTGACCACGAAGGCCACGAGAAAGGCCAGCACATTCGCATGCAGCGGCGCCATGCCAGCCAGCTGCACCAGCAGGGCGACCACGGCCAGGTGCGTGGCGGCCGCGCAGCCGCCCACCAGCACGAACTGCAGCGCCTGCGGCAGGCGGCGCAGCTGCGCGATCACATCGTGCATGGCTACTCCCGCGGCGCCAGCGGGCTGCGGTCCTCGTCGCGCGCCAGCAGATAGGTGGGGCGGCGCTTGACCTCGTCATAGATCCGGCCGATGTACTCGCCCAGGATGCCGATGGACATCAGCTGCACGCCCGAGAACAGCATGATGCTGGCCGCCAGCGTAGGCCAGCCGTCCAGCGGGTTGCCGAAGATCAGCGTCTCCATGGTGATCCACAGCCCGTAGAGCAGGGCCGCCAGCGAGATCATCCCGCCCACGATGCTCCACACGCGCAGCGGCAAGGTGGTGAACGAGGTCAGCCCCAGCAGGGCCAGCGAGCCCAGGCGCCGGAAATTGAAGCTGGACGCCCCGGCCGTGCGGTCGGCCGGCACGAACGGCAGTGCCGCCGCCTTGAAGCCCACCCAGGCGTACAGGCCCTTCATGAACCGGTGGCTCTCGGGCAGGGCCTTGAGCGCGTCGGCCACGCAGCGGTCCAGCCAGCGGAAGTCGCCGGCATTGGGCGGGATCTTCACCAGGTTGCCGGCATTCATGAGCCGGTAGAACAGGTTGGTGCCCACCCGCTTGGCGCCGCTTTCGGCGCCCCGGTCGGCGATCACGCCATAGACCATGTCGTAGCCGGACTGCCACAGCTCGCACATCTGGGGCAGCATCTGCAGCGGATGCTGGAAGTCGGCGTCGATCAGCACCACGGCATTGCCGCGCGCATGGTCTATGCCGGCCGACAGGGCCGCCTCCTTGCCGAAGTTGCGAGACAGCGCCAGGTAGCGCACGGGCAGCTCCTGCGCCATGCGCAGCGCGATCTCGTGCGTGGCGTCGCGGCTGCCATCGTTGACGACGATCAGCTCGTAGTCGGGCGTCAGCGTGCGCACCATCGCGTCCAGGGCGCGCAGGAACGCCTCCAGGTTGCCCTCTTCATTGTGGGCCGGCACCACGCAGCTCAGCCGCAGCGGCGCGCGCGGCAGCATTCCCTTGGGAGCGGCCGGAGCAATGTCAGCATGCAATTCGGTCATAGGCCAGCATTGTCAGCGGG
>NZ_JTKZ01000487.1:0-8694 GCF_000799035.1 Delftia sp. ZNC0008 | reverse complement strand
GCCAGATACCGTGCACGCCATGGGCGGCGCTGGCGCGCTGCAGGCCGCCGTCGATGCCACCCACACACCAGCACCTGAAGAGGCATTCGTGCCGCGCGGCTTCAAGCCCAAGGTGTTCTTCGCCAATGGCGGCCGGCCCGAAGACCAGATTCCCTTGGGCGGTCAGCGCGCGGCGCCGGCCCCTGACAGGGTTGGTGGCTTCGGCTACCAACAGAACAACCAGGAGATCGGCCAATCGATCAAAGATTCCTGGAACCAAGGCAACTACGGCGAGGCTGTGGGGAAGACAGTGGCCGGCACCGTCGGCATGGTCACCACCCCGATCATTGATCTCGCGGCACGCGGCAGCTCCGCTGCGTGGGACGGCGCCAAGGGGTTCGGCCGTGGATTGGTGGGTGCTGATGA
The DNA here is from genome assembly GCF_000799035.1 of Delftia sp. ZNC0008. Lineage (NCBI taxonomy): Bacteria > Pseudomonadati > Pseudomonadota > Betaproteobacteria > Burkholderiales > Comamonadaceae > Delftia > Delftia sp. ZNC0008. The sequence continues at coordinate 8,289 of NZ_JTKZ01000487.1, read as the reverse complement.
CGGCTCCCAGGCGCCGAAATCGACCCCCCCTGATGTCAAGGCGTCCGCCCCTGCCGTCACGCTAGGTGCTGGAGCCACGGCAGCAGCCCGCGCGACAGCGCCGTCGAACAACTTCGCCGCTGTCAACGAGTATTCGCAGGCTCCAAGCACAGGAAGCGCGTCGACCTCGGGCCAGGCATCGCAGATCGCTCCCGGAATATTCCGATCCGGCAACAGCTACGGCGACAGCGCTCAGGCCGCGACCCTGAACAACGAGCCGCGAGGGTTGCCGTCCCGGCAAAACGACCTGGCAGCCCAGAACCTGGCCGCGCAATCGACGGCGCGCGGCTTTACGCCTGGCCAGCGCATCGAGGTCGAGCAGCCCCGCCTGGGCTTCCCCGGCTTCCGTGCCCCAACCGTCGCCCACTCCGGCAACGACTGGCAGGCACGCAAAGACCTCCAGAACCTGGAAACCGGCGCAAGCAGCATCATGAACCGGCCCGAGTTCGCGGCAGCCGGCATGGCCCGCTTCCGTGGCGGTGGCGCTCAGTCCGGCCCGCCACCGGCCGTGGCCGCCTACCAGGCCGCCCTGCAGACCGACGCTGCACTGCGCCAGGCCCAGCCAGGGCTGGACGCCGAGACCATGCGCCAGAACGCAGGCCTCATGCGCGAAGACATGCAGCAATCCGGCGGCCTGCAGCGCGAGGCCATGCAGCAGGCCGGCGAAACCGGGCGCACGGGCATGCGCGTGGGCATCGAGCAGCAGCGCCTGCAGGGCGAGGCCGAAGCGCGCGGCTTCAAGACCCGGGCCCAGCGCCAGGAAGAGCAGCTGCGCAATACGCTGCTCGACCCCAACGCCACGCCCCAGCAGAAGCAGCAGGCCCAGCAGTCCATGCGCGCGATCCGGGGTGATGCAGATCCGTCACCATGGAAGGTCACGGTCACGCCTGCGGTCAAGAATGCCGATGGTTCCACGAGCCAGGGCAGCATCATTCGGCACAACAGCGTGACGGGTGAGGTGCAGCAGGTGGAGGGGGGGGGTGGGCAAACGCCAAAGGTTGCGACCCAGGCACAGTTCGATGCACTGCCCAAGGGGGCGACGTACATCGGCGAAGATGGCAGGACTTACAGGAAGCCAGCTTAAGGTTCGACTGCTGTCCCGCCGAAGCGATCATGCCTGGGGGACTGCATCTTGAACTCGCTCATCACCCGGATGATCGATTCCGTCGATCCCTTGATGAGCGAGTCTTCGCGGGCCTTGCTCTGGGTGACCCAGGCCCAGAAGTCTTTCCTCTGGTACAGGGCGTCGGCATCTGGGTGCGCCGCGTAGATCTTCCTGTAGTGCGTCTCCAGCTTGAGCAGTTCGGCGTCCGTCTTCACCAGCGGGTGCTGCGCGCGGATCTCGGCTGACAGCGGATACCGCTCGCACATGTCCGTCGGGCCAGCGCTCGGCGTGTACAGGCACCCGCACGCGCGCATGATCATCCCCGCCGCCGGCTGCCATGCCGTGTCGCGCGCCTTGTCCAGTGTGCACTGCTCTGGAGACTTCGGGCCCAGCAGCCCACGGCCCGAGCCGCGGCGGACCTCGAAGAACTTGTCCGGGTGCTGCTGGCCGCACAGGTTCAGCGCGGCCGCGTGGGCTGGGGCGTTCTTCACACCAGGGAGCTTGTCCAGCAGGCAGGTGGCCATGTTGGCGGCCAGGGCGGGGGCGGCGAGGAGGAGGGCTGGAAGGATGAGGAGGGGGCGCATGGGCGGAATGTATCAGCCTCTGCGATCAGCCCGCTGCGAGATGGTGCGCAGGTACAGGCCGGCACTTACCGCAGTCAGGACCAATGGAATAGGGGCGAGCAAGACAAAGCTGGTGGCGTAGACAGCAGCGCCCACCACCGCTGCGATCAGTGCGTGCAGCATTGGCCGGTTACTGGCCGCCCGGGCCACCATGCAGCCTGCCAGCAGCGGCGGCACGACCAAATATGCAGGGATCAGCACCCACAGCGCGTTCGAGTACTGAACGGCGCCAGGCTCTGGATTGCCCATCACGGACTGCATCAGGAAACTCAGCAGCCACCACACGCAGCCGTAGCTGATCAGCAGGGACAGGCAAAGCGTTTTGTAGTCGAGACGGCCCAGGTTCACTGGGAGGCCTCCTCAATCAACTCTTCCAGAACTTGGACCGCTCCACGGATTCGCGCGAGGGTTATCTGGAGTTCGGCCTTCTTCTCTTCGAGGGCCCTGAGTTCGTCCTCGATGCGAACAGCGTTCTCACGCAGTTCACGCGCCCGTTGGCGATACCGCTCGATGGATTCAGGGGACGTGTCTGGGGGGATGTTCTGGCTCATTGGGGCCTCCTGAGCGGAAATGTAGCAGGGCTCGCCTCTAGCCCTGCCGTGCTCACTCACGAGCTTCCCGCAGCATCTCCTTGAGCACATCGATGCGGCCCTCGATACGGCGCAAGTCCCATTCGAGCGCAGGGTCCTTAGATTCGGAGGCCTGCAGCTGCGCCTCTGCAAAGGCCTTCTTCGCTCGCAGAAGGTCCAGCATGTCTTCCATCGCTCTGATGTCCGGGGCGCTCATAGGTAGAACCTCCTGGTGGCAATGTACCAGTAGGCTGCCTGTATGAGGGGCGAGGCGTACCACCGTCTTGGGTTACTCAGGAGGGCGGAGTCTCACTAAATGCAAAACAGAATGAAGCGCAACAAACCTCGAGTGATGCCCATGCCCTAGGGATTGCTTGGAGGCGTCGCTGATCTTTGGTGGCTACGGTGCGCACGTCGAATCGCGCTCATTAGCAGGGGAGCCTGATCCCAATCGACTCGCTGCTACTTGTGTGATCTCTATCGGTGCTGTATATTTGTACAGTATTAGTGCTTGTCAGAAGGCTGGAAAGCTGAGGTTGAACGCCCGAGCCGGCAGCCTAGAGACGTAGAGGTGAAAGTGTGATAGATGGGTTACATTCGGACACGTTGCAACTCTCTGGAACCTTCAAATGCCCTTAGCCCTCATCAATGCCGTAATTCATGGGTTTGATAAAGAAAAACATACAGAAATAGTTTCTAATGTTTTCAAAAGAGATAAAACTTTGGATGTGACTCAAGCGCCAGTTATTGCATTGGTAGAAGGTGTGGCCAAATTGCTTGGTAAAAGGGAAAACAGCCTGGCTTGGGGGCGATTTAATAATGATAATTTTAGAGGGCCGTTCCCCTCTAGTTTTGATGCATGCGTTTCTTCCGAGCCAGATTTGACGGATGAGAATGTTTTTTTGGCATTGACGCATACTGCCGTTGATGTAATTGTTGAAAAGGCTATGAAATCGAGGCTGGCAACAGGGTCCAAAATTCTATTTGGATATTACAAGTATGAAAATGGAAACCAGGGTTTGCTGATTGCAATGATTAAACAAAAAGGAGGAATTCGCCTAACGGAAGATTTTGTTCCGGTAGACATAGAGCAGGTGGATATGGCCAAATTGAGTCACGCATCAGAAATTAAAATTTCAGATTACTTGTTCTCAAAGTTGGATGAGGCAAAACAGTTGGAGCAGGGGGCGGAGCTTGAGGATTTGGAGCTGATTCCGTACCTTTCATTTATATCGAGCAGAGATACCGACGATGCAGCCTCCTATTTTGTCGAGGCACTTGGATGTGCTTTGTACCGATCTTCAAAGAGATCAACATCATTGGTTATAAAGGCGGCATATGATTTTTGCGTGAATAATCCGGACCTAAAGGCGAACGCTTCAAAGGTAAAGGAAGTTGTTTGCAACTACCTAAAGGAGAAGATGGAGGCGGGGGAAGAAGCGACTCTTGAGGAGGTTAAGCAAAAAGTGGAGAGAGCATTTCCGGTAGAGTTATCTCGGCATTTTGATAGTTTTGTTGACACTCTTAATGGCGGTGATTATAAAATACCATCTAGCTTTCCGGTAAGTGAAGAGTCGCTGAAAAAATATTCGAGAATCGTTCTTAAAGACGACGATGTGGAAATTAAATTTGAAAAATCTGACTTTGGAACTACGGCAAATTCTAAAATCCAGTTTAATAGAGCTGAGCGATATCTGAAAATTAAGTTGTCAGATAAACAGATTGATGAGTTAGATAAGCATGTTTAAACAAGTCGTCGATTTGTATAGAGCCGTCGGAAAGCCGCCTTTTAAGCAGGGGCAGCGGCTCAATATCGACGTTGCGGAAACGCTAGTGCTCACCGAAGCGCTGGCGGCCTACCAAGAGATTGAGGAGAGCTTTAGCCCAATTGATCCAGTTGTACGCAATGGAAGAGTTGAGTTTGAATTTAAGATTCCTGGGTCAGAGAGAGGTGCGTTTTTTGAAACCTTTGAGGAATTTGTTCAAGATACTCCGACTCTTGCTTTAGGGAAATTGAGGGGTAATTTCTACATAAGGAGTTTGGACTATTGGGACGGAGATGCTTTTGTTCCTGATCAGATATTCAAACTTAAAAAAGTCGTCGATTTTGTATTTTGTTTGCGAGCGTTTGTTTCAATATCGATTGATCGTAATCAAGCTTATGAAGGTGATAAGTTAATTTTTCTGAAGCCCTCGGATGGTAAATCTCCCCAAAAGGCGGCTATATTGAAAATTAACCTAAACGTGGACACTGTTGTTTCAGATATTCCAAGCTTTAAATTGCTTGCTGCTCTTAAGAGTCAATCCGATGGTAAAACTAAACATCAAATTGAAGAGCGTGTGCTTTTAATGAATACAGCGATAGCTGAAATTATTGGTGAGTGCGACGATGATAATGTAGATTTCGATTATTTGGTAAGGAATTGGGGGCGAACTACAAAAAAATATCTACACGACCTTCATGCTTACGTTAGTTCATTTTCTTTCGATGCTGCAAGAAAAAAGATTTCTGATGGATTGTTGGAGAGCACGACTAAGTTAAATAATGCGATTGGCGAGATAGGTACCAAACTTCTTGCAGTACCCGCATCGCTCGGTGTACTTATTGTCGTGAAAGATGCCTCAACACTATCTGGATTTATAGTGGGTATTGCAGGCGTTGTGTTTGCTAGTTTGATAATATTAAGAACAATTAGTCACTACGAGAATCAAGTTGAGAATCTTCTAAATAGTTTTGAATTTAATTTGCAGGAAGCTGCGAAGCCAAAGAAGACATTCGGCAAGGCAATAAGGGATGAAATTGAAAGAATCTCTAGATTTAAGGATATTCAAAGGAAAGAAATATCACGAACATTTAGATTTTATAAATTAATTGCCACGCTTCCCATAGCTGCTTGCATCTATTTTTGTGCTGCAGCTGTTTATCCTTGGATTAATCTTTATTTAAATTTGATTTTCCGCTGTGGACATGATGCTCTGTGGATGAAAATCATCGAAAACACCTCGTTTCTTGCTCACATGTTGGTTGGTTGAGGATGCCTGCTCGTCGCGCCGTGTGGGGAAGCCTAGTTTGAAACATCTTGGCGACGGGCCTGCGGGCTCAAGCAAGAGTCGCCCGGCTTGAGCGCGCGTGCCACGGCTAGGGTTCGGTCCTAGGCGCTCCGGCGCTGACACTGGGGCATGGCACATCTCTCCATTCTCATCCTCTCCGGTGCACTGCTCCTGGTGCTTGTCTTGGTCTGCGTGGCCCTGGGGGCGGTGCGTCGTGCGAGGGCCGCGGCGCAGCGGGCTGAAGCGGGCGCGCGGCCTGCTGCCGACGATCTGGCCTACGTGCACAACGTGCTGCTGCTCGCGCGGCGCGAGTTTGACTTCCACGGCGGCTGCGTGGCTACCGACCGGCCAGACTTGCCCCTGTCGCCAGACACCAGCTGGACTGTCGATTTCGCAAGGGCTCGGGCAGCTATCGACGTCGCCATGGATTTGCTGGAGCGCGCGGCTCCCCGTACTGATCCCGAATGTGAAGGTTGTAGTACTCGCCTGCCGAGCGCGCTGCTTTCAACCCGGTCCAAATATGTTCCGGCACCCTCGGATAGTCATAAGGCCGATCCGGGCTGCTCGTGAACCACAGGCACAGAAGATGGGTGTCTGGGCTGTAGGTGCCCTTCACAAGCGTGCGTGAGCCTGCGAACGAATGCGTCTCCATTGGCTTGGCCCTCTCGGGATGGTTGTGTAGGAGCACCCATCGTAGCCCGATAGGGCTTTTCTCCATGGGCATGCCGACCCCGCGCGGGCTTTGTCATTTCTGGGCTAGCAGACAGTGCGGTACGCGGCAGACTTAGGGCCGTGCCCATGGGAGCCTCCACATGCCGACCCAATACCAAGCGCTGCTTCGTGAGCAGGCGGCTCTCGACGAGAAGATCGCAAAAGCCTATCGCGCGAAGAGATTCGCTGCCATCAAGGCGGCTCGCATGTTGGTGGAACAGCACAATCTGACGCCTCGGGATCTGTTCGACCCGACGCCGCCGAAGCGCCCGAAACATCTTTATCGCAACCCCAAGACGGGCGAGACATGGGCCGGGCACGGACGACCTCCCCGCTGGATTGAGGGCCGAGATCGAAAGCCCTTCGAGGTCTGAACGGAAGCCGGCCTCTGGCTGGCGTCGTCGTTTCTGGGCTACCCGCGCACCAGCAGCGTCAGCACGCCCAACACCACAGCCAGCAGCACGAGCGCCAGGGCGGCCAAGCCCACGGTCAAGGCCGGACTGCTTTCGTCGTCTTCCTCCCGCTCCCCGTCTCTGCCTTCCATCGTTCCTCCAGTGCACGGCCATTGGGTGATCCGGTGCACCAGTATGGGGCCGCTGCATTGGGATCATTCCTGTGGCGAGGGATAGCGGCGCATGAAAAAGGCCCGCTGGGCGGGCCTGTGAAGTTGGGCTGATCAGCCGTGCCACTGGCCCTTCACCCAGAACCAGTTGTTGATTTCCGCGCGCCACACCCAGTGACCAGGCACCCAGTAGTGAACGGGGCTGGGTGGTGCGGGGCGCATTTCCACGATCACTGGAGGCATCGGTGGCACGGCGTTGGCAACCCAGTGACCTCGCTGCCAAACCCACTGATCCCGCTCCCAACGCCAGTAGCCGTTCACCCAGTGCCAACCAGGCGCAGGGGGTGCTCCGCGCTCTTCCACGATCACTTCCGGCATCACGCGCTCTTGGGCATGGACAGCAGGCGCTGGGCGTGGGTGCCGCTCCGGCGCAACAACGCATCCGGTCAGGGCAAGGGCTGACGCCAGCCCCACTGATGCAAGTCCTACAGCGGCGATTCGTTTGAATGTCATTTACCGACCTCGTGAGTTGAAACAGCAATGCTGATGCTGCACTCTGATTAACGAACCGAGGCCCTGTGATGTGCTGTCAGTGCTCTGTCATTGGCGTTGTAGGCGGTGCGCTGTTGGGAGCATTGAGTGCATGCCATACCGCGCAAGAGAACTTATATGCGCACCCCGCCTAGGGTTCGACCTCTCTCTCCACCGCAGAGAGAGTTGGGGGGATGGCAACAGACAAGTTCGGCGGCACCCCGGTCCAATCTGATCGTTTCGGCGGCATGGCCGTTGATGACGGCGATGGGAAATCCACGTCACGCTCCGCCAGTGACTACGCCCGGGACGCTGCAGCCTGGACGGTAAAGGGCGCCATCGCAGTGCCTGAAGCTGCTGTCGGCCTGGCCGACCTGGCGACAGGTGGGCGAGTTGGCAAGTTCCTCGAGAACGAAGGCGGCATGGTTGGATTTCGCCCGAAGCCTGCCCGGGAAGCGGTCAACGAATGGCACTCGGACGCCACCAAGGAAGCCCAGCGCAAGTTTCAGGAGGCTGAGGGCCTGGGCGGCAAGTTCAAGGCCGCCGTTGAAAACCCTTCCAACATCGTCGGCGCGGTCGTTGAATCGCTGCCGGCCATGGGTGCGGGCGGCGTGGCGGCGCGCGCACTGGGTGCGGCCACGCGGCTGGGCCAGGCTGGCGCGAAGGGTGCTGCAGCTGCTGGTGCGCTGGGCGAGGGCGTGGTGGGCGCGGGCTCTGCTGCAGAGCAGATACGCCAGGAAACCGATGATGGGCTGCTCTCGCCGGGCCAGGTCGCGGCGGCGGCTGCCACGGGCGCGGCCACGGCGGGCTTCGGGTATGCAGGCGGGCGCATGGCACAGCGCCTGGGCATTGGTGATGCCGAGACCATGCTGGCCCAGGGCAACAAGGGCATTGCCAAGCAGTTTGCCGATGACGCGGCCACGGCGGCGGCCAATCCGCTGGTGCAGCAGCGCGCGGTCAAGAGCATTCCGCGCCAGGTGATTGAAGGGGCCATCTCCGAAGGTTTCCTCGAGGAGTTGCCGCAGTCTGTGGCAGAGCAGATCTTCCAGAACCTGGCGTTGGGTAAGGACTGGTCCCAGGACGTGGATACGGCGGTGG
>NZ_JTKZ01000359.1:0-8547 GCF_000799035.1 Delftia sp. ZNC0008 | reverse complement strand
TGGCCTCGCCCGGCGCCTGGGCCCAGCCCCGGCCTCAGGCCCTGGACGATGAGGCCCGGCTGATGGCGCAGGCCCCCACCAAGGCACTGGCCCAGGTCGACGTGGTCGACACGGCCGAGCCCGCGCAGCGAACCCCGGGCGCCTCCACCACCGTCAGCGGCCCGGCGCTGGAGCAGGCCGGCAGCATGGCCGATGTGGTGCGCTACCAGCCCCTGGTCTCCGCGCCGGGCACGGCCTCGGGCACCAGCCGCAACCGCAGCAGCTTCGACCGCTCGGGCACCACGGGCTACAACATCCGCGGCATCGAGGGCAACCGCATCGGCATGGATGTGGACGGCGTCGAGATGCCCGACGCCACCACGCGCCCCTACGTGAGCCGTGTCGGCGCCAACACCTTCGGCGTGGGCCGTGACTTCATCGACCCCGAGATGTTCTCGGCCGTGGACATCCTCTCCGGCACCACCACGGCGCGGCGCGCGGCCGGTGGCATCGGCGGCTCGGTGGGCTTTCGCACCAAGTCCGCCGAGGACTACCTGGTGGGCGGCAAAACCTCCTACCTGGGCGGCAAGATCGGCCATGACACGGCCGACCGCTCCTGGAACGAGAGCTTCACGGCCGCTGGCCGCTCGGGCGACCTCGACGGCCTGATCGCCTACTCGCGCCGCGACGGCCACGAGACGCGCAACCACAGCGCCATCGTCAACAGCTATCCCGACGACTGGAACTCCAACGCCCTGCTGCTCAAGGGCGGCCTGCGCATCAACCCGGCCCACCGCCTGGTGCTGTCGGCCGACCTGTATCGCCGCAAGAACGACACCTCCTTCCATGGCTGGGACACCACCAACACCAGCATCACCGAAAGCTCGCGCCAGAACAGCGACACCAGCCGCAACACGCTGCAGCTGCAGCACCTGTGGACCCCGGCCGGCGCCTGGGTGGACCAGCTGGACACGCGGCTGTTCTTCCAGAACACGGACACCAACGACGTCACCGACACCACCACGCTGGCCACGGGCGCCAAGGTGCACAACGTCTCGGGCAACGAGACGCGCACCTGGGGTTTCTCGAGCACGGGCGACAAGCGCATCGACCGCCACCGCCTGAGCTTTGGCGTCAATGCCTCGACCCAGGACACGGAGCGCCCCTGGGCCGTGTCCGGCAGCATGAAGCCCCAGCCCGACACCACCACCCGCCGCTACGGCGCCTTCCTGCAGGACGAGATCAGCTTCCAGGCCGGTGGCCGCCGCCTGGCGCTGATTCCCGCGTTGCGCGTGGACCGCGTGGAGATCAAGACGCGCGACCTGGACAACTTCGTCTCGGGCGTGCTCACGGCCGCCGACGTGGAAAAGATTTACGGCGGCACGCGCGGCAACACCATCCTCAGCCCCAGCCTCGCCCTGGTCTATGACCTCACGCCCACGTTCAGCGCCTATGCCCAGTTCAAGCGCAGCGGGCGAGAGCCCTCGGCCGGCGAGATCTTCGGCTCGTGGAACATGGCCAGCAACTACAACGCGGCAGGCCAGTACGCCCTGGTCGGCAACCCCAACCTGAAGGAGGAAAGCAGCAATGCCTTCGACTTCGGCCTCAAGGGTTCGCCCACGCCGGGCGTGACCTTCAACAGCTCGGTCTTCTATACCAGGTACTCCGACTTCATCGCCTACACGCGCTACCTGCGCGCGGGCCGTCCCGACCTGTTCGTCAACGTGCCCGCCCACATCGGCACCATCTACCAGGCCGAGAACCGCGACAGCGCAAAGATCTACGGCTTCGAGGCCAGCGCGCGCCTGGACCACGGCCAGTGGATGCCCGCCGCCAGGGGCCTGTACTCCACCTGGGCGCTGGGCATCAGCCGCGGCACCTCCAGGTCCTACTACGCAGGCGACAAGGATGTGCCGCTGGACAGCGTGCTGCCGCGCAAGGCCATCGTCGGCGTGGGCTATGACGCACCCGCCCGGCAATGGGGCCTGAACCTGACCGGCACCTTCGTCGCGGGCAAGCAGGCCGTGGCCACCAACCGCGACAGCTACCAGAACGCGGGCACCGGCCTGACCGACTCGACCACCGAGCTGTTCCGCGTGCCCGGCTATGCCATCTTCGACCTGGCCGGCTACTGGCAGGTCGCAAAGAACGTGCGCCTGAACGCCGGCATCTACAACCTGGGCGACAAGCGCTACTGGGACTATTCCAGCACCCGCAGCCTGCAGCCCGGCGTGGCGCGCGACCGCCGCGACATCGAGCTGCTGAGCAACCCGGGCCGCACCTTCGCCGTGTCCATGAACGTTGCGTTCTGAGCACCCTGCGCACCATGCCATTGCACCCACGCCACCTTCACTTGCCGCGTGGCGCGGATCCGAGGAGTTTCTCCAGGGGCCGGCCGGCCTTCCCTACAGCGGCGGTGTCGGCCGGAACGCCTCCACCACCATCGCAGCCGCCGCTGTATCTGCCTACTTCAGGAGTCGTTTCATGATCGAGTTCTCTCTGTCCCACCGCATGCTGGCCGCTGCCGGCCTGGCGGCCCTGCTCACCGCCTGCGCATCGCCCACGGCACCGTCCGCCAGCGGCCCGGCCCAGCCGGCGGGCGGGCATGGCCAGTCTGCCTTCATGGGCAGCTACGACGCCAACCGTGATGGCGTGGTCACGCGCCAGGAGTACGACACCGTGCGCAAGCAGCGCTTCCTGGCCGGCGACACCAATGGCGACGGCTGGCTCAGCGAGAAGGAGTACGTGGACGAGTTCGAGGCCCGCCTCAAGCAGCAGTACGCGGGCCGCCAGCCCGACGAGCGCTATGCCCAGTCCATGAAGCAGGCCCATGTGCGCTTCGGCATCGTGGACAGGAACCGCGACGGCAAATACACCGTGGAAGAAGACATGGCCATCGCCGAACGCAGCTTCAAGGAAGCCGACGTCAACGCCGATGGCGTCGTGGACAAGAACGACGTCAAGAAGCCCTGAGCGGACATGGCTGGAACCCTATCCAAGCGATTGGCCTGGCGGCTGCCGCTGCTGTCGGCCGTGTGCATCTCCGCCCAGGCCCATACGCCCTACCTGCTGCCCACCAGCTTCGAGGCTTCGCCCCGGGCCGTCATCAGCGTGGACGCCAGCTTCGCCGACAAGTTCTTCATCCCCGAAGTGGCTTTTGGCGAAACGCGCTTCACCGTGACGGCGCCCGACGGCTCGGTCACGCCCGTGGCCGATGTGCGCCAGTTCAAGACCCGCACCGTGGCCGAGCACCAGCTGCCCGACGAGAAGGGCACCTACCGCGTGAGCACCGGCCCGCGCCTGGGCGCCGTCTTCCGTTCGTGGGAGCGCAACGGCAAGGTCGAGACCGCGCGTGATCCCGCCACGCCCACGCCGGCCGATGCCAGGCTGCTGAGCCACTACCAGTCGCTGTCGGTCTCCGAGACCTACATCACGGTGGGCAAGCCCAGCCGGGCTGCGCTCGCGCCCTCAGGCAAGGGCCTGGAGATCGTGCCCGTAACGCATCCGGCCGACCTGTTCGCGGGCGAGAAGTTCGACTTCACCGTGCAATACGACGGCAGGCCGCTGGCCGCGCAGAAGGTGGAAATCTTCCGCTCGGCCATGGACCTGGCCAGCCAGCACAGCGTGGATGCACTGACCACCGATGGCCAGGGCCGCATCTCCTACGCCCTGCCCAAGTCAGGCATCTACCTGGCCCTGGTGCGCTACCGCGCCGACGCCCCCGCCGGCGCCGCCGCGCCGCAGTACGGCAACAACTACACGCTGACCTTCAGGGTGCTGGCGCAGTAAGGGGTTCCGGTTTCACGAAAAAGGCCTGACGCCATGGAGGTGCAGGCCTTTTCTCATGGTGAAGCCCTGCCCCATGCGATGTGCATGAGGGCTATGCGCCTCAGCCCGTGGCCACCACCCGCAGCACCTCGGCGCCATAGGCGTCGAGCTTCTTGGCGCCCATGCCGCTGATGCCCTGCAGGTCGTCCAGCGAGGCCGGGTTGCGCTCGGCAATGGCGGCCAGCGTGGCGTCGTGGAAGATCACATAGGCCGGCAGGTTGTGCTCGCGCGCGACCTCGGCGCGCCAGGCCTTGAGGTTGATGAAGCGCACCTGGGCATCAGGCCCCAGGCTGGCGGCGGCCGCGTTGGGCTGGGTGGCGCGCTTGGAGGTGCGCGTGCGCGGCGCTGCAACGGCCTCGCGCAGCTGTACCTGGACGTTGCCGCGCAGCACTTCGCGCGAGCCTTCGGCCAGGCACAGGGTGTCGAAGCTGTGGCCGCTGTTCTCGCTGGTGATCTTGTGCAGGCCCAGGGCGCCGGTGGCCAGCAGCTGGCGCATCACGCCGCGCAGCTGGGGCTCGCTGTAGTCCTTGCCCAGGCCGAAGGTGGAGATCTTCTCGTGCCCGTACTGGCGCACCTTCTCGGTGTCCTTGCCGCGCAGCACGTCCATGATGTGGCCCGCGCCAAAGGTCAGCTGGCTGGCCTCGTGCACGCGGTAGATGGTGGACAGCAGCTTGCGCGCGGCGTCCGTTCCATCCCACAGGGCCGGGGGCTCCAGGCAGTTGTCGCAGTTGCCGCAGGCGGTCTTTGCCACGCGCTGCAGCGGCCGGCCTTCAATGTCCGTCTCTGCGTCTTCTCCCGGTGCGCCCAGGCCGTACTGCTCGCCGAAGTAGGCCAGCAGCCGCACGCGGCGGCAGTCCGTGGCCTCGGCCAGGCCCAGCAGGGCATCGAGCTTGCCGCGCATGACCTGCTTGAAGGTGTCCTCGGCCGGGCTTTCGTCGATCATGCGGCGCTGGTTGACCACGTCGGACAGGCCGTAGGCCATCCAGGCATCGGCGGGCAGCCCGTCGCGGCCTGCGCGGCCGGTTTCCTGGTAGTAGCCCTCGATGTTCTTGGGCATGTCCACGTGGGCCACGAAGCGCACATCGGGCTTGTTGATGCCCATGCCGAAGGCGATGGTGGCCACGATGACGATGCCGTCCTCGCGCAGGAAGCGGTCCTGGTGCAGCTGGCGCGTCTCGAAGGGCAGGCCCGCGTGGTAGGGCAGGGCGGGCACGCCGGCCTGGCTCAGCGTCTGGGCCAGCTCCTCCACGCGCTTGCGCGACTGGCAATAGACCACGCCGGCCTCGCCCTCGTGCTCGCGCTCGATGAAGCGCAGCAGCTGGTTGCTGACGTCCTTCTTCTCGGCGATGCGGTAGCGGATGTTGGGGCGGTCGAAGCTGCTGACGAAGTGCCGTGCGCTCTCCAGCTGCAGCCGCTCGACGATGTCGGCGCGCGTCAGCGCGTCGGCCGTGGCCGTGAGCGCGATGCGCGGCACGCCCGCATAGCGTTCGTGCAGCACGCTCAGCGCGCGGTACTCGGGCCGGAAGTCATGGCCCCACTGGCTCACGCAGTGCGCCTCGTCGATGGCGAACAGCGACAGCTTGCCCTGGGCATGCAGGTCGTCGAGCAGGCCCAGGAAGCGGGGCGTGTTCAGGCGCTCGGGCGCGGCATACAGCAGGGTGATGTCGCCGCTTTGCAGGCGCCATTCGACTTCCTGCGTCTCGTCATAGGACAGCGTGGAGTTCAGGTAGGCGGCGCTGACACCGGCCTCGTGCAGCGCGCCCACCTGGTCGTGCATGAGCGCGATCAGCGGCGACACCACCACCGCCACGCCGTGGCCCTGCTGCTGGCGCACGATGGCCGGCACCTGGTAGCACAGGCTCTTGCCGCCGCCCGTGGGCATGAGCACCAGCGCATCGCCGCCGGCGACCACGTGCGAGACGATGGCCTCCTGCGGACCGCGGAATTGTTCGTAGCCGAACACGGCTTGCAGGACGGAATGCGCGGCGGACAACGGAGGCTTCTTTCGGCAGGGGCGGCTGGCGCGGGAGGGGGCGGGATGCGGGCGCTTCCCGCAACAAATGCGCTGCGGCCCGAAGGCCGCAACAGCCGCCATTTTGCGCCCCCTCGCAAGGTCCAGGGAAGACCTGGGGTTTGAACCGCTCTGCATCAACGGCCTTTTCCGGGCGCGAGGGTGCCATTTTCAGATTTCTCCTAGCCACCCGCTGCTGCATTCAGCTGCCGCCCAGCACTCCACGCGCAATGATGCTGCGCTGCACTTCGGACGAGCCTTCGTAGATGCGCAGGATGCGCGCATCGCGCACCAGGCGCTCCAGCGGCATTTCGCGCGTGTAGCCGTAGCCGCCGTGGATCTGCAGGGCCTCGTCGGTGACGAAGCCCACCATTTCCGAGGCATGCAGCTTGGCCATGGCCGAGTGCTGGGTGAAGGGCTGGCCTGCCTGGCGCAAGGCCAGGGCCTGCATGGTCAGCGCCCACGATGCCTCCAGGCGCAGCTTCATGTCGGCCAGCTTCCACTGGATGCCCTGTTTCGTGGCCAGCGGCTCGCCGCCGACCAGGCGCTGACTGGCCCATTGCGCGGCGGCGGCCAGGGCGGCCTCGGCCACGCCCAGGGCGGTGGCCGCCACGTCCAGGCGGCTGTTGTCCAGCACCTTCATGGCCGTCTTGAAGCCCGTGCCCTCGGCGCCCAGCCGGTGGCTGGCAGGCACGCGCACGCCGTCCAGCGAGACCTCGAAGGCATGGCCGCCGCGGATGCCCATGAGCTTTTCGGGCGCCGAGACCTGGATGCCGGGCAGATCGCGCGGCACGATGAAGGCGCTGACGCCGCGCGCGCCGGCCTCCATGTCGGTCTTGGCGAAGACGACCATGAAGCGCGCCTCGGCGGCGTTGGAGATGAAGTGCTTGACGCCCGTGATCAGATAGTCGTCCCCATCGCGCACGGCGCGCGTGCGCATGTCGGCCGGGTGCGAGCCGCCGCGCGGTTCGGTCAGCGCAAAGGCCGCCAGCCATTGGCCGCTGGCGCAGCGCGGCAGCCACTGCTGGCGCTGGGCGTCGTCGCCGCCGATGAGCACGGCGTCCGTGCCCAGGTAGTGGGCGCCGATCATGGACGAGGTGGCCGCGCAGGCGCGCGAGATGGCCACCAGGGACAGCAGCATGGCCGTGGGCGTGACGCCGGGGCCGCCCAGGGCCTCGGGCAGGTTCATGCCCATCACGCCCAGGGCCGACAGGCCCGGCACATGGCAGGTGGCGGACAGCGCCTCTTCGTCCATGCGCTGCGCCAGCGGGGCGAGTGCGTCGTCGGCAAAGCGGGCCACGGCATCGGCAATGGCGTGGTCGTCGGCGGTGGTGCCCAGTCGTTGGAAGTTCATTTCGGTTGCTCAATGTGATGGGGAAGAGGGGGCCGCGCCCGCAGTGCCCAGGGCACCGGATGCGCGCAGCGCGGCAATGGCTTCGGCGCCCCGGCCCAGCCACTGCGAGAGCAGGGCGTCGGTGTGCTCGCCCAGGGCCGGTGCGCGCTCGGCGCGGTTGGGCGCGGCGCCGCTGAAATGCACGGGCTGGGTGGGCAGGCGCAGGCCGGGCAGGCGCGGGTCCTGCACCGCGCCAAGCAGGCCGCGCGCCTGGCTCTGGGGCGACTCCAGCGCCTGGGCAATGTTCCAGATGGGTGCGGCGGGCACGCCCGCTGCATCCAGCGCGGCCACCACCTGCGCCACTTCATGGCGGCCTGCCCAGGCCTCGATGGCCTCGCGCAGCGCGGGTTCGTGGGCCGAGCGTGATTCGTCGCTGGCAAAGCGCGGGTCGCCGGCCAGGCTGCCCAGCTCCATGGCCTGCAGGGCGGCGGCGAACAGCTTGTTGTTGAGCACGGCCAGCGCGAAGTGGCCGTCGCCTGCGCGGTACACGCCGAACGGCGCGGACAGCGGATGGCGGTTGCCTACGCGGCGCGCGGGCCGGCCCGTGAACAGGTAGCGCGCCACCGAGGTGGCCAGAAAGCTCAGCGTGGTGTCGAACATGGCCACGTCCACCTGCTGGCCCTGCCCGGTGGCGCGGGCCTGCAGCAGCGCGGCCAGCGTGGCCCAGGAGGCGAACAGGCCGGCCACCACGTCGCTGACGGCCTCGCCCACGACGGTGGGCGCGCCATCGGGCTCGCCCGTGGCCTCCATGAGGCCGCTCATGGCCTGCACGATGATGTCGTAGGCCGGCCGGTGGGCCAGCGGCCCGGTCTGGCCGAAGCCCGAGACGCTGACGTAGACCAGGCGCGGATTGAGCGCCCGCAACTGGCTTGCGCCTATGCCCAGGCGCTCGGCCACGCCGGGCCGGAAGTTCTCCACCACCACGTCGGCCTGGGCGGCCATCTCGCGGACCAGGGCCACGGCCTCGGGGTGCTTGAGGTCCAGCACCAGGCTTTGCTTGTTGCGGTTCATCACCGTGAACAGCGCGCTTTCTCCGTTGTTCATGGGGCCGATGGCGCGGTAGTCGTCGCCCTGCGGCGGCTCGATCTTGACGACCTCGGCGCCCAGGTCGGCCAGCAGGGCCGTGGACAGCGGCCCGGCCAGCACGCGCGTGAAGTCGAGGATGCGCACGCCGTCCAGCGGGCGGGCGGTACTGGCAGGGGCTGGGGGCGAGGCGGATTCGGTCATTGATGCAGCCATGGACAGGTGGTGGATGGCTGCATGCTGGCCCGCAATTGAATCAATGGAAAATATTCAATCCTGATGCAATGCATTCAAAAAGATGATCCATACGCGG
>NZ_JTKZ01000961.1:0-4391 GCF_000799035.1 Delftia sp. ZNC0008 | reverse complement strand
CCGCGTGGCGTGCCGTCCAGCGCCATCATGGCCGTGTCGATGCGGCCCTGGGCGTCGGCCTGCATGCCGCGCAGCAGATCGCGCAGCTCGGTGTTGACGGCCTGCACCGCCCCCAGCACGCCCTTGCCCAGGTGGCGCGAGGCATCGCCGTCGCGCCGCTCCAGCGCCTCATGCCGCCCCGTGGAGGCGCCCGAGGGCACCAGGGCCAGGCCGCGTGCGCCGTCCTCCAGCTCGACCTCGACCTCCACGGTGGGATGGCCCCGGCTGTCCAGCGCCTCATGGGCCGCGATATCGGTGATCTGCATGGAAACTCCTTTTCGTCAAGAAATTGAACTGTGCAAAGGAGCTGGCAAGCCTGCACAACTCCAATGAACAGGCCTTCATGCTAGAAATCACGGCGATGCGGGACAATGCAGTTTTTCTGCCCATGCGTCAGTTTTTCTGACGAATTGATTGCCATGAGACAACTGCCGCCGCTGGCCGCCCTGCGCGCCTTCGAGGCCATTGCCCGCACCGGCTCGGTGACCCGCGCGGCCGAGGAACTGTGCCGCAGCCACGGCGCCATCAGCCGCCACCTGCGCCTGCTGCAGGAGCACGCGGGCGCGGCGCTGTTCGAGAAAGAAGGCACGGGCCTGCGCCTGACCGAGGCCGGCGCCGTCTTCCATGCCTCGGTGCGCACGGCCTTCGACCATCTGGAGGCCGCCTATGCCCAGCTGGCGCGCGACGCCCAGGCACCGGGGCTGCATGTAGCCTGCAGCGCCACCTTTGCCATGCGCTGGCTGGTGCCGCAGCTGGCGGTGTTCTACCGCAGCCACTCACATATCCGCATCCGCCTGTCCATGACCTCGGCGCGCGAGATGCGCAATGAAGGCGCCGACCTGATCATTGCCTGGGACCTGTCCACCTACGGCGAGGCAGACCGCCGCCGCGCCATCGAACTGGCGCCCGTGCACTTCGGCGCAGTCTGCACGCCGGCCTATGCCCGGCGCCGGCCCGCCAACCGCGCGCGCATTGCACATGAGTACACGGCCAGCGCCTGGAACCAGTGGGAAGCCCTGACGGGCCAGCCCGTGGCCCTGGGCGAGACGCTGGCGTTCCCGCACACCCACCTGTGCATAGAGGCAGCACTGTCGGGCCTGGGCGTTGCCCTCGTGGAGCAGCGGCTGATCGCACGCGAGCTCCAGGAGGGGCTGCTGGTGGCGCCCCATGGCTTCGTGCCCTTCGAGGGCGGCCTGCGCGCCGTGCCAGCTGCAGGGCGTGCGCTGCCGGCCCAGGCAGGGGTCTTCATCGAATGGATGCGCGGCGCACTGGCCGCCATGCCGGCATAGGCCAGACGGCCTAGGCCCTGCCCCATTCGCGCAGGCGCCGGTACAGCAGCCCGCGCGAGACGCCCAGCATGCGGGCGGCCTGCGAGATATTGCCCTGGCAGCGGGCCAGGGCCTGCTCGATCAGCTCGCGGCTGGCCTCGCCCAGGGAGGACGGTGCCTCGGACGGCGCCTCGGCGGGCTGCGGCAGGGCCTCGATGGCCGGCAGCACCTCCTCGACCTGGGAAGATGCCTCATCCAGCTGCACCTGCATCCACAGCGTCAGCCCCGTGGGCAGCATCTGCGGGCGGGCCTGGCCGTGGTGGGCCAGCTCCAGCAACTGGTTCAGGCCCAGGCCGAAGACTTCCTCTGCCGCCAGCCCCTCGGCGGGCCGGCGCGGGCAGTCGAACAACTGGGCACCCACGCCGTTGAACCAGCGCACCATGCCGCCGCCATCCACGGCGGCCAGCCCTTCCAGCGGTGTGCCGAACATGCTGCGGCTGGACTGGAAGCGCAGCAGCAGGTGCATGCGGGCGGCGCCCACCAGCAGCCGGTTCTCGATGCAGGTGGCGTACATGTGGGCCATGGCGCCCGCATCGAAGCGAAAGGGGCCCGCCTCGCTGCTCAGGTCCAGCATGGCCACGGTGCGCCCGCTGGCGTCGCGCACGGGCGCGGCCGCGCAGTGCAGCGAGGCCAGGCAGCGAAAGAAATGCTCGCCGCCACGCACATGGCAGACCTCGCCCGTGCGCACGGCCACGCCGGGTGCGCCCGTGCCCACGGCATCCTCGGCAATGTTCACGCCCACGCGAGCCGCAGTGAGCAGCAGCGGGCCGTCGCCCGGCGTCGGGCGCGAGGCGATCAGCACCACGCCCTCGCTGCAGGTGAGCATGGCGCGCGCCTGGCTGCCCGCGATCACGGTTTCGAGTTCGGCGATGGGGTCGCGCGCCGCCTCGATCAGCGCGCGGTTGTGGGTCAGCAAGGTGGCCGTGCGGATCTTGCTGACCGGGTCGAAGCTGATCTTCTCGTCGGGGCTGCGGCTGGCGCCCAGGCAGCGTATCCAGGACTGCAGCACGGGCTCGGACACCAGGCCCGATGGGCGCTCGCCGCGCTCGAAATAGCGCTCGCGCGCCAGGGCCACCCGGTCCTGGCGCGAGGCATAGAAGGGATTGGAGGGCAGTGGGGCGGGAGGCGGCTGTTGCATGACGGACATCAAAACTGCCGCGATTGTTGTTCCGCCACGGCACAGGACAGCACTAGGGAAATCACCCGTGTTGGAGCGGATTGCCGGGCTCGGTAACCTCGGGCATCGCCACAGGCCCGCCCGCAATGACACGCTCCCCACACAGCACAAGACACCCCCGGCCCGCCCTGCCCACCCTGGGCGCCGCACTGGCCTGCACGCTGCACGCCCTGCACGCGCTACCCGCCCACGCGGCGGACGCAGCGCAGGACTCCAGCGAGGCCCTGCTCGCCCCCGTGGTCATCACGGCCAGCCAGCCCGGCGCCGGCCCCGACCTGTGGCGCGCAACGGCCGCCATCGATAGCGTGGACGGCACGGTGCTGCGCGAGGGGCAGATGCAGGTCAACCTGTCCGAGAGCCTGGCGCGCGTGCCGGGCCTGGTGGTGCTGAACCGCCAGAACTTCGCCCAGGACCTGCAGATCTCGGTGCGCGGCTTCGGTGCGCGCTCCACCTTTGGCGTGCGCGGCCTGCGCCTGTACGTGGACGGCATCCCGGCCGGCGCGCCCGATGGCCAGGGCCAGGCCGCCAACTTCACGCTGGGCAACGCCGCGCGCCTGGACGTGGTGCGCGGCCCGGCCGCCGTGCTCTACGGCAACAGCGCAGGCGGTGCGCTGCTGCTGTACACCGAAGATGGCGAGGAACCGGGCCTGTGGCGCAGCGGCATGGCCATGGGGCCGGACGGGCTGTGGCGGCTGTCCACCCAGCTGCGCGGCACGATCGGGGGCGGAAAGCCGGACCAGGCGGATGGCAGCTCCGCCCCCTGGCGCTATGCCATCCACATCGAGCGCTTCGCCACCGACGGCATGCGCCCCCAGTCGGCCGCCGACCGCAGCACGGCCCACATGAAGCTGTCACGCAAGCAGGGCGACGACCAGTGGCTGCTGCAGTACCAGGAGCAGCGCGCCAGCGCCCAGGACCCGCTGGGCCTGACACGCGCCGAGTTCGAGGCCGACCCCGGCCAGACCACGGCCAGCGCGCTGCGCTTCAATACGCGCAAAAGCGTGCGCCAGCGCCAGTTGGGCGCCGCCTGGCAGCACCAGTTCGGCGCGGGCCAGCGCCTGGAACTCATGGCCTATGCGGGCACGCGCTCCGTGCTGCAGTACCAGTCCATTCCCGTGGCCACGCAGGCGCCGCCCTCGCATTCAGGCGGCGTGATCGACCTGGACCGCGACTACGCGGGCATGAACCTGCGCTGGCGCAGCACCCATGAGGACGTGGCCGGCGGCCGGCTGGACTGGTCGGCGGGCCTGGCCTACGACTGGCAGGGCGAGACCCGGCGCGGCTACGAGAACTTCATCGGCAGCCAGCTCGGCGTGCAGGGCCGGCTGCGCCGCGACGAACGCAACCAGGCGCGCTCCGCCGACCCCTATCTGCAGGCCGAATGGAGCACGCAGAGCCTGGGCCTGAGCGCCGGCCTGCGCCAGGCGCGCGTGCGCTTCCGGTCCGAGGACCACTACATCACAGCCGGCAATGGCGACGACAGCGGCAGCATGGCCTGGCGCGGCTGGCTGCCCTCGCTGGGCCTGCGCGTGAACCTGCTGCCGGAGCTGGTGGCCCACGCATCGGCGGGCCGGGGCATGGAGACGCCCACGCTCAACGAAGTGGCCTACCGGCCCGGTGGCCAAAATGGCATGAACAGCGGCCTGAACACCGGCCTGGCCGCCAGCGCCCACAACACCGTCGAGGTCGGCCTGCGCGGGCGCCATGGCAACGCGGGCTGGAACCTCACGCTGTTCGAGACCCATACCCAGCGCGAACTCACCGTACTGTCCAACACGGGAGGGCGCGCCACCTACCAGAACGCAGGCCGCACGCTGCGCCGGGGGCTGGAATTCTCGGGCAACGCG
>NZ_JTKZ01000847.1:0-7688 GCF_000799035.1 Delftia sp. ZNC0008 | reverse complement strand
CCGCGTATGAGATTGGGCAGGGTACGCACGCTGCGGCCATCCTGCAGGCCGAAGGAGTCCAGTATGCGCAGCCGGTTCCGGGTGGCCAGCACCTCGAAGTCCTTGTAGGTGCCCACGCGGATGTTGGGCGTGTCATACCACTGGTAGGGCAGGCGCCGCGTCACCGGCATGCGCCCGCGCAGCACGGACAGGCGGTTGGGCCAGTGCGCGAAGTTGGGGAAGGCGACGATGCCCGCGCGCCCTATGCGCGCCGTCTCCTGCAGCATGGTCTCGGCATTGCGCAGATGCTGCAGCGTATCGATCTGCAGCACCACGTCGAAGCTGTTGTCCTGGAAGATGGCCAGGCCGTCCTCCAGGTTCAGCTGCAGCACGTTCACGCCCCGGCGCACGCAGGCCAGCACGTTGGCGTCATCCAGCTCCACGCCGTAGCCGGTGCAGCCACGCTCGCGCTGAAGGTGCGACAGCAGGGCGCCATCGCCGCAGCCCAGGTCGAGCACGCGCGAGCCCTTGGGGATCAGGCGCGCAATCGCCTGCATGGTGTTCAGCTCGGTCATGCGGCCTCCTTGGCGGCTGTCGTGGTTTCCTGGGCGATGCCGTCGAAGTAGGAGCGCATCACGTTCATGTAGCGGGGGTCGTCGAGCAGGAAGGCGTCATGGCCGTGGGGCGCGTCGATCTCGGCATAGCTGACGTCGCGGTTGTTCTCCAGCAGCGACTTCACGATCTCGCGGCTGCGTGCGGGCGCGAAGCGCCAGTCGGTGGTGAAGCTGACCAGCAAAAAGCCGGCCTTGGCCACCGACAGCGCCTGGGTCAGGTCGCCGCCATGCGTGCGCGCCGGGTCGAAGTAGTCGAGCGCGCGCGTGATCAGCAGGTAGGTATTGGCGTCAAAGTAGCTGCTGAACTTCTCGCCCTGGTAGCGCAGGTAGCTCTCGATCTGGAACTCCACGTCCTGCGTGCTGTACTTCAGGTCCAGGCCCTCCCTCAGCTGGCGGCCGAACTTCTGGTTCATCACGTCGTCGCTCAGGTAGGTGATGTGGCCGATCATGCGGGCGATGCGCAGGCCGCGCGCCGGCACCACGCCATGCTCGTAGAAATGCCCGCCATGGAAATCCGGATCGGTGACGATGGCGCGCCGCGCCACCTCGTTGAAGGCGATGTTCTCCGCATTGAGGTTGGGCGCGCTGGCCACGACCACGGCATGGCGCATGCGGTCCGGATGGCGCAGCGACCAGGACAGCGCCTGCATGCCGCCCAGGCTGCCGCCCAGCACCGCGGCCAGCTGCGCTATGCCCAGCCGGTCCAGCAGCCGGGCCTGGGCGTCCACCCAATCCTCCACGGTGACCACGGGAAAGTCGGCGCCATAGATCCTGCCGGTGTCCGGATGCGGGTGCATGGGGCCCGTGGAGCCAAAGCACGAGCCCAGGTTGTTCACGCCGATCACGAAGAACCGGTTCGTGTCCACGGGCTTGCCGGGGCCGATCATGTTGTCCCACCAGCCCTCGCTCTTGGGCTGGCCCTCGTACACGCCGGCCACATGGTGGGAGGCGTTGAGCGCATGGCAGACCAGCACGGCATTGCTGCGGTCGGCATTGAGCTGCCCGTAGGTCTCGTAGGCGAGGTCGTAGTCACGGATCGAGCCGCCGCCCTGCAGCGGCAGCGGCTCGTCGAAGTGCATGGATTGTGGTGTGGCGATGAAGGACATGAAAAAACCCGGCATCGCTAAAAACGAGGCCGGGTTCTCTGGTGTCGTCTTTAGCTGGATTTATAAAGCGCCCGCAAGCAGAAGCAAATCGGCGCATGAAGAATCATTATGCCAAAACCCCTGCCCCCGGAAGGAACAGGGCCAGCACGCCCAGCACCAGGAAGATCACGGCCGAGATCACATGCACCAGCCGGATGGGCACGCGCTTGACCAGCTTGTCGCCTAGCCACACCACGGGAGCGTTGGCCAGCATCATGCCCAGCGTGGTGCCCGCCACCACCCAAAGGTAGGCGTTGTACTTGGCCGCCAGCATCACGGTGGCAATCTGCGTCTTGTCGCCCATCTCGGCCAGGAAGAAGGCCACCAGCGTCGTGCCGAAGACGCCCCAGCGCGAGTGTCCGGACACCTCGTCCTCGTCGAGCTTGTCGGGGATCAGCATCCAGACCGCCATGGCGATGAAGGACAGGCCAAGAATCCAGCGCATGGCGTTCTCGCCAAGATAGCTGGTGATCCAGGCGCCCACGGCACCGGCCAGCGCATGGTTGACCAGGGTGGCCACGAAAATGCCCGCAACGATGGGCCAGGGTTTGCGAAAACGCGCGGCGAGCACCAGCGACAGCAGCTGGGTCTTGTCCCCCATCTCGGCAAGCGCGACGACGGAGGTTGAAATCAGGAAGGCTTCCATGGTGTGGGGATTTATCCGGCCGGATAGAGCACGCATTGACCACGCTCCGACTCCGGCCTTTGGATCGGTGCGCGGTCAATGGTCTCGATCGGTCACACGCAGCATTGCACTGCGCGCCGCATACGCCATAGGCCAGCGAAGGCCCAAGTTTGTTGACGCATGCATCCGGCTGCTGAGCCGAACGATCTACTCCCCAAAGACTGAGCCTGCGATCATAGCAGCCCTCGGATCTGCATGCCGGCCCCCACTGCCGCCAAGGCACTTGCTTATGCGCTGCCGCAATTTCAGGGTAACTCCCAGGGGCATTCTGTGGCGGGCACGACGAATTTTTGCGAAACAGTAATAACGTGCGAAAACTTCTGCCACATAATGGGCGAGCTTTCGTTCGGGCTTCGGCTCAATGAGTGCTAGTGCGTTTGCGTCTCTAACGTTGTCATCCCGTGTTGACTCCCTAGGGCTCCATCGCGTTTTCCAGTTTTTTCAGGAGTCCTCCATGGGCAACAAGCTTTACGTCGGCAACCTGCCGTACACCTTCCGTGACAGCGATCTGGAGCAAGCCTTCAGCGAATTCGGCGCCGTTAACAGCGCCAAGGTAATGATGGAGCGCGACACCGGCCGTTCCAAGGGTTTCGGCTTCGTCGAAATGGGCAGCGATGCCGAAGCACAAGCTGCTATCCAAGGCCTGCACGGCCAAAACCGCGGCGGCCGTGACCTGGTGGTCAACGAAGCCCGCCCGATGGAGCCCCGCGCTCCCCGTAGCGGCGGCTTCGGCGGCGGCTTCGGTGGTGGCGGCGGTGGCGGCTTCGGCGGTGGCAACCGCGACGGCGGCTACGGCGGTGGCCGTCGCAACAGCTACTAAGCTCTCGCTTAGAGCATGCGTTAGCAAAAAAAGGGGCCCTCTGGGCCCCTTTTTTGTTGCCAAACGTTATCAGCTTGTGTTTTCGAGCATTTATCTTTTTGATTTTTGTGCTTCATAATTTAGTTTCGGGCAGACCCGTTCGAACGCTATGTGTTTAGGAAGGTTGGCCAGGCTCTTGTATACAAGGAACCTGATGTCTGTGCGTCCTGAAGCCGAGCGCAAACCAGTGAGCATTGAGGAGTTGAGGAGTTTTTGATGGGCAATAAGCTTTACGTCGGCAACCTTCCCTATGGTGTGCGTGACAACGACTTGGAGCAGGCATTCAGCCAGTTCGGCGCTGTCACCAGCGCCCGGGTCATGATGGAGCGCGACACAGGCCGTTCCAAGGGATTCGGGTTTGTCGAGATGGGCAGTGATGCCGAGGCTCAGGCTGCCGTTCAGGGCATGAATGGCCAGCCATTGGGCGGACGCAGCCTCGTGGTGAACGAAGCACGTCCCATGGAGCCTCGTCCCCCGCGTTCGGGCGGCTTTGGCGGCGGTGGCGGCGGCTATGGCCGTGGTGATGGTGGCGGCGGCGGTTACGGTGGCGGTGGCCGCGGTGATGGCGGTGGCTACGGACGCGGTGACGGTGGCGACCGTGGCGGCTATGGCCGTGGCGACGGCGGCGGTGGCGGCGGCTACGGCGGTCGTGGCGACGGCGGATTCCGCAGCCCTTATGGCTCCGGCCCCCGCAATGGCGGCCGTGGCGGCGGCTGGGGAAACAACAATAACAACGGGGAATGAGTTCCACGGTTCTCAGTGTTACCCCGAATCAAAAAGGCTCCTTCATGGAGCCTTTTTTACGCACAAGATGCGTGCATGAGCATATTCCGAACGGCAATGGGCATCAGGGATTTTCCAAATGCCGATGTTTGCGCTTCCGTCCTACAAGCAGCCTGTCGAATATCGCGTTGGGGAGAATTTTCATCAACCGCCCCACCCAGGCCATTTGCCATGGAATGATGACCAGACTGCGGCGAGCTTCAATGGCACGCCAGGCCCTTGCGGAAAACTCCTGCGGCTCCAATAGGAATGGCATGCCATAGCGGTTACCACGCGTGAGGGGTGTATCCACATAGCCAGGAAGCAATGTCGTGACTTTTACGCCACTACTGCGCAATTCACCGCGAAGGCTTTCGCAATAGGCAATGACTGCAGCCTTGCTGGCGCAATAAGCGCCGTGTCCTGGCAGGCCGCGCAGCCCGGCCACACTGGAAATTCCGACCAGTTGCCCGCTTCCACGCTGCACCATGGGTGCGATGAAGGGGTGGAAGCTGGCCACAACCCCCATCGTGTTGACGGCCAGCACCTGCTGCATGGTGTCGATGTCCTCGCGCATCGAGGTGTCCACGCCCCAGCTGACGCCAGCATTGGCGATCACGACATCGGGCAGGCCCTGCTGCTGCTCGCAGCGCCGGGCGGCGGCGATGATGCTGTCAGGCACGCCCACATCAGCCTCGTAGAGGGCGAAACGCGAGGAGTCCAGGCCCTGTTGCGCAGCCCACTGCGCCATCACGTCGCCGCGCCGAGCCACCAGCGCCAGCGACCAGCCTTGCTGGTAGGCGTGCCAGGCCAGGGCCTGGCCTATGCCGCTGGATGCGCCGGTGATGAAGGCCAGGGGTGCCGGGCTGCGCGAGGATGTCGTCATGGCTTGTTCTCCATCGGCATGCCTGCGCTTGCGCTGGCGCCTTACTTGGTCCTGGAAGGCTGCAGGGTGCCGCGCACGCGGCCCTGCAGTTTCATGACCAGATCCAGGTTGCTGTACTGCATGCTGTCGGCCGTGAAGCGGTCCTTGCCACGGGTCAGCACCACGGGCTGGTTGGAACTCACGCGCTCCTCGTTGGGCCAGGCGTGCAGGAATTCGCCCTGGAATTGCAACTGCGGCTGCGGCTGTTTACCTGCTGTCACAAATGGCTCGCGCGTGACGATGGCATTGCCGAACATCTGCACCTCGGAACCATCGGCATTGCTCAGCGCCCGGTTCGCACTGCCGCGCGTGATGCGGCCTTCGGGCGAGACCGCGAACATGCGGACGTTGTCGATTTCAAGCGTGTCGGTATCGGGATAGTGGCGGCCCATGCTGCCCTCGATCTGGCTCTTCAGACGCCCCGTGGCATCGAAGCTCTTGATCGAGAAATCCTTCATGAAATAGTCGGGCTCGTGCGCCACGGCCTTTTCGGTGCCGCTGGCCAGGGGCTGCGGCGCATTGCGCACCAGCCACCAGGTGCCCAGCGCCAGCAGGCCCATCAGCAGCACGGGCAGGTACAGGGAAAGCCGGTCACCGACGCGGCGCCAGGCCTGGGTCATGATGCGTATTCCGCCAGCAGCCCGGCATAGGCGCCACGCGCGGCCAGCAGCAGGTCGCACAGCTGGCGCACCGCTCCTTCACCGCCGCTGCGCGGCGTGACCCAATCGGCCACGGCCAGCACTTCGTCATGGGCGTTGGCCGGTGCGCAGGCGAAGGCGGAGCGCCGCATCACGGGCAGGTCCGGCCAGTCGTCGCCCATGGCTGCCGCCTGGTGCCATTGCAGGCCCAGCTCCTTCAGGATGGCCTCGGCGGCAGGCACCTTGTCTTCCGTGCCAAAGCGCGCATGCGTGACGCCCAGATTGCTCAGCCGCAGGCGAAGCGCGGGCGAATCGCGGCCCGTCACCACGGCGGGCGTGATGCCAGCCTTTTGCAGCAGTTTCAGACCATGGCCGTCCAGCGTGTTGAAGCGCTTGAGCACTTCGCCTTCGCCAGAGAACAGCAGGCCGCCATCGGTCAGCACGCCATCGACATCGAAGAATGCCACCCGCACGTCCTGCGCCAGCAGCAGCAGTGGTGCGTCCCAGTTCTGCACGGGCGTCAAGGGAGCGCGTGCCATCAGATTACCTTGGCGCGCATCAGGTCGCGGATATGGACCACGCCGCGCAGCTGGTGCTGCGCATCGGCCACCAGCACGGCGGTGATGCCGTGCTCCTCCATCATGCTGGCGGCGTCGACGGCCAGCGCGTCTTCGGCGATGGTGCGGGGCCCCTTGTGCATGACATCGCCGGCCTGCAGCGCGCGCAGGTCGGTGCCGGCCTCGACACGGCGGCGCAGGTCTCCGTCGGTGAAGATGCCTTGCAGCACGCCTGCCGCATCGACGATGGCCGAGCAGCCCAGGCCCTTGGCGCTCATCTCGCGCATCAACTCGACAAAGCTGGCATCGGCCCCGACCTTGGGCAGCTCTTTGCCACTGCGCATGACATCGCGCACATGGGTCAGCAGCTTGCGGCCCAGCGCGCCGCCCGGATGGGAGCGCGCAAAGTCCTCGGCGCCAAAGCCGCGTGCATCGAGCAGTGCCACGGCAAGGGCGTCGCCCATGGCCATCTGCGCGGTGGTGCTGGCCGTGGGTGCCAGGTTCAAAGGGCAGGCCTCGCGCTCCACACGGGTGTCCAGCACCCAGTCGGCATGGCGGGCCAGCGTGGACTGCGCGCCGCCGGTCATGGCCACCAGGGGTATGCCCTGGCGCTTGATGGCAGGCAGCAGCACGGTGAGTTCATCGGCCTCGCCGCTGTTGGACAGCGCCAGTACCAGATCGATGCCGGTCACCATGCCCAGGTCGCCATGGCTGGCCTCGCCCGGATGCACGAAGAAGGCGGGAGTGCCCGTGGATGCCAGGGTGGCCGCCACCTTGCGCCCGACATGGCCACTCTTGCCCATGCCCATCACGACGACGCGGCCGGACAGGCTCAGGATGCGCTGCACCACTTCACCGAACACGCCATCCAGGCGCTGCGACATGGCAAGAAGGGCATCGGCCTCGATGCCCAGGGTGTCGCGGGCCAGGCGCAGGACCCTGGACGTATCCAGCGCATTCAAGGTGGCAGCATCAGAATTCATCTGGAAGATTTTAGGCGGTCTGGCTACCCGGCGGCGGCGGCCCCATCGGGCGTCTGGGTACACTGGCCCGTTCTTTCCAGCCCCCGATCCAGCGCCATGCACACCACCCTCAGCGTCAACGACTACCTGCGATCGCACATACGCACCGTGCCCGACTGGCCGGCGCCCGGCGTGCAGTTCCGCGACATCACGCCGCTGCTGCAGGATCCCCAGGTCTTTCGCGTGATGACCGACGCCTTCGTGCACCGCTACATGCAGCGCGGCATGCGCCCCGACGTGGTGGCAGGGCTCGATGCACGCGGCTTCATCCTGGGTGCCGTGGTGGCCCACGAGCTGGGCGTTGGCTTTGTGCCCATCCGCAAGAAGGGCAAGCTGCCGTTCACCACGGTGGAGGAAACCTATGAGCTCGAATACGGCAGCGCCACGGTGGAGCTGCACACAGATGCCGTCAAGACCGGTGATCGCGTACTGCTGATCGACGACCTGATCGCCACCGGCGGCACCATGATGGCCGGCAAGAGATTGCTGGAAAAGCTGGGCG